>NZ_VDMO01000091.1 GCF_006335125.1 Deinococcus radiopugnans ATCC 19172 | reverse complement strand
CCATCTTGCAGCCGGCGTCCTGGTGCTGCCCCTCGCCCGCGAAGGCGATGGACAGCGTCTCGCCGCGGGCGTGCTCGCCCAGCAGGTAGATCGCCGGGTACTTCATGGTGACCTTGGAGCCGATGTTGCCGTCGACCCACTCCATCGTCGCGCCCTCGGCCGCGGTCGCCCGCTTGGTCACGAGGTTGTAGACGTTGTTCGACCAGTTCTGGATGGTCGTGTACCGCACGCGGGCGTTCTTCTTCACGATGATCTCGACGACCGCGGAGTGCAGCGAGTCCGACTGGTAGATCGGCGCGGTGCAGCCCTCGACGTAGTGCACGTACGAGCCCTCGTCCGCGATGATCAGCGTCCGCTCGAACTGGCCCATGTTCTCGGTGTTGATCCGGAAGTAGGCCTGCAGCGGGATCTCGACGTGCACGCCCGGCGGCACGTAGACGAACGAGCCGCCCGACCACACGGCGGTGTTCAGCGACGCGAACTTGTTGTCGCCCGGCGGGATGACCGAGCC
>NZ_VDMO01000090.1 GCF_006335125.1 Deinococcus radiopugnans ATCC 19172 | reverse complement strand
CAAGTGTGACCGTCGGGGTGCTGAAGAATATCGGAGATACAGGGTCTGACTTTGCATCACTGACAGATGACACAGAGGAAGTGACGCTGGATAAGGGCAGCCCCGGCAGTAAAATCGCCGTGCTTGAAGTGGACGGCACGATTGAGGATAACGGCGGGTCCGCTGGCCTGCTCAGCTCAGGCGGGTATGATCACAGATCATTTTTAAAACAGGTTGAGCGTGCGAAAGAAGACAAAAGCGTCAAAGGAATTGTGCTGAAAATCAATTCCCCAGGCGGAGGCGTGTACGAAAGCGCGGAAATACATAAAAAACTTGAAGAACTAAAGAAAGAAACGAAGAAACCGATTTATGTATCAATGGGCTCCATGGCGGCATCGGGAGGCTACTATATTTCAACGGCCGCCGATAAAATCTATGCTTCACCGGAAACGCTCACGGGTTCACTGGGCGTCATCATGGAAAGCGTCAATTATTCCAAGCTCGCCGATGAACTCGGCATCAAGTTTGAAACCA
>NZ_VDMO01000089.1 GCF_006335125.1 Deinococcus radiopugnans ATCC 19172 | reverse complement strand
CTCGCACGTCGAGTACCAGACCGAGAGCCGCCACTACAGCCACGTCGACTGCCCCGGTCACGCCGACTACGTCAAGAACATGATCACCGGCGCGGCCCAGATGGACGGCGCCATCCTGGTCGTCAGCTCTGCTGACGGCCCCATGCCTCAGACCCGCGAGCACATCCTGCTGGGCCGTCAGGTGGGCATTCCCTACATGGTCGTCTTCATGAACAAAGTCGACATGGTCGACGACGAAGAACTGCTGGAACTCGTGGAAATGGAAGTGCGCGAGCTGCTCTCCAAGTACGAGTTCCCCGGCGACGATCTGCCGGTGGTCAAGGGCAGCGCGTTGCAGGCCCTCGAAGCCCTGCAGAAAAACCCCAAGACCGCCCGTGGTGAAGACAAGTGGGTGGACCACATCTGGGAACTGCTGGACGCCATCGACAGCTACATCCCCACCCCTGAGCGTGACACCGACAAGGCCTTCCTGATGCCGGTCGAAGACGTGTTCACCATCACCGGGCGCGGCACCGTGGCCACCGGACGCATCGAGCGCGGCATCGTCAAGATTCAGGACGAAGTCGAGATCG
>NZ_VDMO01000088.1 GCF_006335125.1 Deinococcus radiopugnans ATCC 19172 | reverse complement strand
GCCCGAGCATCGGGTTGGCCTCGTGCATCCGGCGGACCGCCGCGAGCAGCCGGGTGTCGTGCTCGTCCTCCTCGCCGCGCTCCCGCGCGAGCGCCACCTTCACGGCCAGGTCGGTGAGGTCGGGCAGGAACTCGTGCAGCGGCGGGTCGATGAGCCGGATCGTGGTCGGCAGGCCGTCCATCTCGGTGAGCAGCGTCCCGAAGTCCTCGCGCTGCAGCGGCAGCAGGGCGTCGAGCGCCGCCTGCCGCTCGGCGTCGTCGCCGGCGAGCACGACCCGCTCGACCAGCACCCGCCGCTCGCCGAGGAACATGTGCTCGGTCCGGCACAGCCCGATGCCCTCGGCGCCGAGGGCGCGGGCGCGCCGGGCGTCCTCGGCGGTGTCCGCGTTGGCGTGCACCCGCAGCCGCCGCGTGTCGTCGGCGTGGGTGAGGACGCGGTGCACGGACCGGACGAGCTCGGCCGTCTCCTCGTCCTCGCCGGCCTGCGCCAGCGCCGCGTCGAGGCCCTCGCCCAGGTAGGTGCTGACCGGCGACGGGACGACCGGCACCGCGCCGAGGTAGACCTCGCCGGTGGA
>NZ_VDMO01000087.1 GCF_006335125.1 Deinococcus radiopugnans ATCC 19172 | reverse complement strand
CTAAGTATGCCGCACTTAACATCTAGATAAACCTTGTCCCGAGGATCTTCAGCCCGGTGAGGAGGGCCGCCCGAAGTTCAGCGACCGAGTTGTAACAGCGGCGTGGCAGCAGGATGCCCTTGAGTGTGCGCCACACCCCCTCAATGAGATTGAGAAAAGGCGCATAGGGCGGGAGGTACCGCAGGTACAGTCCCATCTTCTCCCACGCTGTGGCCTTTTCCTTCAGCTTCGCTCCCTTATGAAAGGGAGCATTGTCCAGGACGACGACGGTGAGCCGATCGGGAACACAGTCGGCTGCCAGGGTGTCCAGATAAGCCATGACCTGCTCACCGTTGCACGTTCCTTCCAGCTCGCGGACTTCCAGCCGCTCTTCACGACCGTGCAAGCTGTAGGTGCCGATGAGGTTGATCCGTCCAGACGATCCCCACCGCGTGGGGATCTTGAACTGTTGCCCAGAACCACGTCTGAACCAGGTCGCACCCACGGACAACATCAAAGAAAGACCGGTCTGATCGAGATATTTCAGGGTGAGCTTGCCGTCCAGTGCCCCCTTTTTAAGGTCTCCAGGGAGACCTGA
>NZ_VDMO01000086.1 GCF_006335125.1 Deinococcus radiopugnans ATCC 19172 | reverse complement strand
ACCGGACCCGCCCCCGTCCGCCCGCTCCCGGACGGCGCGAGCCGGTCGTCCCGCGGGCCGCGCCCCCGCACCACCGGCCGGGTCCTGGGCCTGTACCTGCTCGCCCTGGCGGCGACGGCGGTGTTCTACCTCGCGCCGACCCAGCTGCCGTTCCTGCTGGGCGACCTCGGGGCGGGCCCCGGCGTCGTGGGCGTCGCGATCGCCGGGTCCACGCTGTCGAGCCTGATCGGCTCGCTCGCCTTCCCTGCCGTGCGGCGGCGCCTGACGCCGACCGCGATCACGCTCACCGCGCTGCTCCTGCTGGGGGTCGGGTGGGTCGTGGTCGGCCGGGCGGCGGGGATCGCCCCGGTCGTCGCCGGGCTGCTGGTCGGCGGGCTCGGCGTCGGTCTCACGGTGCCGAACCTCAACCTCCGCCTCGGCGACCTCGCCGCGGACGGACGCCGCGGCCGGGTCCTGGCGGGGCTCGTGACCGGCATCTTCCTCGGGCAGTTCCTGTCGCCGCTGGCGGCGGGGCCGCTCGTGGCGCTCCTCGGGCCGGGCGGCACGTTCGTCGCCGCCGGGCTCGCCACCACCGCCGGTGCGCTC
>NZ_VDMO01000085.1 GCF_006335125.1 Deinococcus radiopugnans ATCC 19172 | reverse complement strand
CACTGATTTTATCAGAACGTGTAT
The DNA here is from genome assembly GCF_006335125.1 of Deinococcus radiopugnans ATCC 19172. Lineage (NCBI taxonomy): Bacteria > Thermotogati > Deinococcota > Deinococci > Deinococcales > Deinococcaceae > Deinococcus > Deinococcus radiopugnans. The sequence continues at coordinate 586 of NZ_VDMO01000085.1, read as the reverse complement.
TGAGGTTCTGTCTTCGCTTCCGTCCATTGTCATCGGGATGTTCGGCATGCTGATGTTTGTAAACCTGACCGGATGGGGCTACACGATTATCGGAGGCGCGCTCGCATTAACGGTCTTTAACCTTCCCGTTATGGTCCGGGTGACAGAAGGCGCGCTCACTGCAGTTCCTAAGGAGCTGAAAGAAGCTTCTCTCGCTTTAGGCGTATCGAGATGGCATACCGTCAAAACGGTGCTGATTCCGAGTGCGATTCCTTCGATTTTAACCGGAGCCATTCTCGCATCAGGAAGAGTATTCGGAGAAGCGGCCGCATTGTTATTTACAGCGGGACTGACAACGCCGCGGCTGAATTTTACGGATTTGAACCCGTTTTCTGAATCATCTCCTTTCAACATTTTCAGGCCGGCTGAGACGCTGGCGGTTCATATATGGAGTGTCAATACGCAGGGAATCATCCCTGACGCCGAAGCGATTGCAAACGGCGGCTCCGCGGTGCTGGTGATTTCGGTGCTCTTGTTTAACCTTTGTGCAAGATGGCTCGGATCTGTCATTTATAAAAAGCTTACGGCAAATTAATCGGAAAGAGGC
>NZ_VDMO01000084.1 GCF_006335125.1 Deinococcus radiopugnans ATCC 19172 | reverse complement strand
CCGCCGTCGAGGTCCAGGCGCCCCACGCCACCTCCTGCCAGGTCCGGCCCCCGTCGCGCGAGATCTCCGTGGTGCGCCCTCCCCGGCCAATCGGGGAGACGGTGTACGCCGCGGTGAGCTCGGCCGTGTCACCCTCGCGGACGACGACGTCCTGCGGCTGCTCGATGAACTGCGCGCTCGCCGGCAGCACGGTCAGCCGGGCGGGCTCGGACACCCGGTCCTCGTGTGGGGTGTAGATCTCGTTCATGACGCGGGCCCGGTACAGGAAGCCGTCCATCTCCGCGATGGCGGCTCCGAGCCTCAGGGTCTGCGTCGACCCGGAGTGCCACAACGCCGGCCGGGTCTCCGAGATCCACGTGCCCCCGCCGTCGGTGGACCGTTCCCAGTACCCGATCCAGGTCGCGGTGTCCGTCGTCTCGAACACCGAGGTGAACTCGACCTCGTAGCCCGGCGCGAGGGACTGGTCTTGGGGGTGCAGCGTGAAGGCCCAGCTGTTGCGCGCGAGCGCCGCCGTGCCGGGGGCCTCGTCGGGAGTCTCGGCGGGGGCCCTCACGGCGGGAGTGGCGTCCCCGGGCGCCAGGGGAGCGGCCGGCACGGCCGCTGCTCCCGAGGTGAAGGAC
>NZ_VDMO01000083.1 GCF_006335125.1 Deinococcus radiopugnans ATCC 19172 | reverse complement strand
CTCCCCCGAGGGCGACCTCGCGATCGCCCAGGCGGTGGTCTACCTCGCCACGGCTCCCAAGTCGATCGCCGTGTACCGCGGCGCGAGCCGGGCGCGGGCAGCAGCCGGGCGCACCGGCTCGCTCATGCCGCCGGCGCACATCCTCAACGCCCCGACCCGACTGATGAGGGACCTCGGCTACGGCGACGGCTACCAGTACGACCCCGACACCCCGGAGGGGTTCTCCGGCGCCGAGTACTTCCCCGTCGGCATGCGCCGCGAGACCTACTACACGCCCACCGGCCACGGCTACGAGCGCGCGATCACCGAGCGCCTGCGCCACTGGGCGCAGCTGCGCGCCGCGATCGGTGACACACCCGACCGGGCGCTAGACGAGCCACCCACCACCGAGAGGACCTCCTCATGACCGGCACCACGAACCACGCCGTGCGCTCCTGGCTGGGCATCCCGTACGCCGCGGCCGAGCGCTTCCGCCGCCCAGTCCTGCTGCCGTTCGACCCGGACCGGCCGTACGACCAGAAGGGCCCGGCACCTCTGCAGGCCGGCGACACCAGCTGGCTCGAGGCCGACAACGGCTTCAGCGAGGACTGCCTGAATCTCAACGTCTGGGCCCCCGAGGACACCGGCG
>NZ_VDMO01000082.1 GCF_006335125.1 Deinococcus radiopugnans ATCC 19172 | reverse complement strand
TCGTTGAGGTCCTTGAGCTCCTTGCGGAACCGGGCCACGACCGTCGACTGCGTGTCCCGGGCGTCGATCCGCAGCCGGTGGTCGTCGTCGGCGAACGGGAGGTCCGCGAGGATGTCGTTGACCGGCTGGATCCGCTCCTTGATCTCCCGGACCGACCGGCTCAGGCCGTGGTGCAGGTCCGTGAGGTCGTTGCCGGACAGCCGCAGGAGGCTCTTGCGCCACTCGGCCTCGAGCTCGTGCAGCCCCGACGTCTCCAGCGCCGCGAGGATGCGGGCGAAGTCGGCGTACGACCCGTCGGGGTCGGTGCCGAGGTTCGGGTCGGGCCAGCGCTCGACGAACGTCTCGAAGGTCCGGCGCAGCGCCTCGCGGGCCGCGCCGATGGTCTGCTGCGCGGCGAGCAGGTCGGTGCGCAGGATCTCGTTCGCCCGCGCCACCGTGCTGTCGAACGCGGCGAGCGCCGCGGCGGGCGCCGGCCGGGACCCGCCCGCGCCGGTCCCCGAGGACCCGCCCAGCAGCGCGTCCAGGTACGCCCGCTGGTCGTCGCCGACGGTCACGCCGGCGTCCTGCGCCTCGTCCAGCGCGAGCTGCGCGGCGTCGACCTCGTCGGTGACGGTCGACCAGCGGCCGCC
>NZ_VDMO01000081.1 GCF_006335125.1 Deinococcus radiopugnans ATCC 19172 | reverse complement strand
CGGGCAGCATCTCGCCTACAGCGACGCGGCCGAGGTCACCGTCGAGATGGTTCCCCCCGTCGTCACCGAGGCTCCCGCCGACGTCACCGTGATGGAGGGGGAGAGCGCGTCCTTCTCGGCGGCGTACGGCGGTACGGACGCGCCGACGTCGGTGCAGTGGCAGTTCTCGACGGACGGCGGGCGGACCTTCGACGACGTCCCCGACGGGATCGGGCCGAACGGTGCCGGGTCGATCCCCCTGGTGATCGACTCGGTGCACGAGGAGATGGACGGCTGGCAGTACCGGGTGCGGTTCACCAACGAGGCCGGGTCGGTGTTCTCGGAGGTCGCGACCCTGCGGGTCGGCATCTGGTGGCCCGAGACGAGCCTCGAGGCGCCGCTCGGAGTGCGTGTCGACCTATCGGTCTCCGACATGCCCCGCTCGCGAGACGGTGCCCTGCACCTCACCGCGCCGCCCGGCACCCGCATCAACGGGTGGAGGATTCACCATGTCTCGGGCATCACCGAGAGTCTCCAGTTCACGATCAGCCCGGACGGGCGCACGATGACGACCCGAGACCCCGAGACTGACGACTTCCCCTGGGGCGGCGGGCTCCGCTTGGCCACGTTCACCCTGCAGGTCGACCCCGACGTGGCCCCCGGAACTGTCCTGGACGGCGGCGAGTTCCGCGTCGT
>NZ_VDMO01000080.1 GCF_006335125.1 Deinococcus radiopugnans ATCC 19172 | reverse complement strand
GGTCCACGACGTGGTCGACGACCTCTGCCGAGACCGGTCCCGTGGTCGCCAGGGTCTCCAGCGCGTGGACGAGCTCGGTGCGCATGCCGGCGAGGAACACGTACGCGACGGCGTCGACGGGGACCCGGTCCAGGGTTCCGCGATCCGCCCAGACGTCGTCCACCCGCTGCAGCGCACCGCCCGCGAGGGCGGCGTCCGTCAGCGCGAGCACCGCGCGCGGGTTCCCTCCCGTCCGTGCGACGACCGCCGCGGTCAGGCCGGCGTCCGCGGGTGCGCCCAGCACCGACCCGAGCAGGTCCGCGACACCGCGGAAGTCCAGGGGCGGGACGCGGACCTCCGCGGGCGCCCGCTCGAGGAGCAGGCCGCCCATCCCCGCCGTCGGGTCGCGCAGGGGGTCCCGCGTCGTCGTGGTGATGAGCACGCACGACGTCCGCGCCAGCGCCCGGGCCACCACCGAGAGACTCGACGTGTCGACCCGGTCCGCGTCGTCGAGGAGCAGGACGCTGCGGCGGGGCCCCTCGAGCTCCGCGACGAGCCACTCGGTGAGCTCGGCCTCGTCCGGGGTGCCGAGCGGCGCCGAGGGGTGGTTCAGCAGGGTGGACAGCGGTGTCGCCCCGCGGGCGCGCAGCAGCAGCGCCTGGGCCCCGCGCTGCGACAGGTCCGCGAGCAGCGTCTCGAGCACCGTGGACTTCCCTGCACCGCGGTCGCCACGCAC
>NZ_VDMO01000079.1 GCF_006335125.1 Deinococcus radiopugnans ATCC 19172 | reverse complement strand
CCCGTCGTACGGGACCGTCCACCGTTCGCGGGTGCGCGCCCGGGTGCTGCTTACCGCGCCGGACGCGCCGACGCCGGGCAGCCTCGCCCGCCGGGGCTGGCGGAACCTGCTGTCGGCCGAGCTGCCGGACGCCGAGGTGCGGGTCCGCGCGCAGCCCGGCGAGGGGCCGGACCTGCTGGTGGCGCGCACGGACCGCGGGGGCTACCTGGACGCGTGGCTGGACGTCCCGCTGGAGCCGGGCTGGCAGACGCTCTACCTCTCGGTGGGCGAGGACGCCGACGTGCCGGCGCCGGTCCAGGTGGTCGACCCCGCGGCGACGCACGGCATCGTGAGCGACATCGACGACACGGTGCTCGTGACGATGGTCCCGCGCCCGCACCTCGCGGCGTGGAACTTCCTGGTCCGGTCGGAGGCGCGCCGCAAGCCGGTACCCGGCATGCCCGAGCTGTACGGGCGGCTCACCGCCACGCACCCGGACGCCCCGGTCTTCTACCTGTCGACCGGCGCGTGGAACACGGCGAGCGCCCTGTCCCGGTTCCTGCACCGCGTGGGGCTGCCCCAGGGGTCGCTGCTGCTCACGGACCTGGGGCCGACGGGCGCCGCGCTGATGCGCTCCGGGCGGGAGCACAAGGCGGCGACGCTGCGCCGGCTCGCCGAGGAGCTGCCCGGACTGCAGTGGATCCTCGTCGGGGACGACGGACAGCACGACCCGCAGGTCTACGAGACGTTCGCGGCGGAG
>NZ_VDMO01000078.1 GCF_006335125.1 Deinococcus radiopugnans ATCC 19172 | reverse complement strand
TGTTCGTCCACCTGACCGAGGACGGCGCCGCCGACGCGGCCGCCGAGATGGGGAGGGCCCGATGAGCGCCGACGTCGCGCGCAGCCGCCCGCTGTTCCCGGCACGCCCGGTCCGGCGGACGTCGCCCGCGCTGCGCACCGCCCGGGACCTGCTGGTCTGGTTCGTGCAGATGGGCCTCGTCTACTGGGCCATCGTCCTGGTGGCCGTCGTCGCGGTGCCGTTCGTCGTCGACCGGTTCGGCGAGGTCGGGGTGTCCATCGTCTGGTTCGCGCGGCAGAGCGGCGTCTGGTTCCCGTTCTCGGTGCTGATCGGCGTCGCCGCGACCTACCCGGCGGTGCACGTCGCGAGCGGGATGACGCGGCGGGCCTACGTGCGCGGCGCGCTGCTCGCCGCGGTGGTGCTCGGGACCGCGTTCGCGCTGGTGATGACGCTGCTGCTCGAGGCCGAGCGCGCCTGGTACGGCGCGATGGGCTGGGGCTGGCGGCTGCAGGACGGCTGGTTCGCCCCCGACGAGGGCTTCGGCACGGTGCTGCTGGCCTACGTGGCGACCTTCGTGGTCGCGAACCTCAGCGGGATGCTGGTCGGCACCGTCTACGGCGCCGCGGGCGGCTGGTGGGGGACGCTCAGCCTGCCGCTCACCGTCGGGCCGGTCTTCGTCGTGATCGCGCTCGTCGACGCCGGCACCCGCTGGCTCCCGTTCGACGACCTGCTCGGGGCCGCCCGCGCCGCGCAGCTCGCCCC
>NZ_VDMO01000077.1 GCF_006335125.1 Deinococcus radiopugnans ATCC 19172 | reverse complement strand
AAGTTCCAGGCGCGCTCCACCGGCTGCAATTCTGGCGAATAGGGCGGCAGGGTCACCGTCTCCAGGCCACGGGGATGTCCCTCCGGTGGAGGGACATGAAACCCCGCACCATCTTCAACGAGCACAAGGTGATGGTCTGGCCCTGCCCCGAGACTGGCCGCGAATGCGGCCACGACGAGTTGGTAGGCGCGTTTGGTGACCTCTGGCACCAGCCAGAACTGGCTGGCTCCGCTCTCAGGACAGACAAAGGCATACAGGGACAGCCATTCATAGCGTGGCTGGACGGGCCGGGTGGCGGGGTGGCCCGTGGGCGTCCAGACGGGCCGCGTGATGGGTTGGAGGCCGATGCGATGTTCATCCATGGCCCACAACGAGACGTGAGGGTGGAGCCGCTCCGCTGCGCGAAGCCGCTCCACTAGGCTTTTGATTTGAACGCTTCCTGATCGGCCTCGTTGCCCCCGACATGTCGGGGGCGAGGCCGCTGGGGCGAAAACCCAGCCAAGCGCATGAACTCATAGGTGCGGCCCAGGTACACCGTTTTGCCAAAGTGCGTCTGAATCCAGTCCTGAACCATTTTGCCGCTCCAGACGATACCCTGGTCAAAATCCTCGCGCAGACGGGCGGCGAACTGTTGCTGCTCCGCTTCGGTCAAGACCGTGGGTGCGCCTGGATTGTCGGCTCGTCCATCTCCCAGACCGTCCAGTCCCAGGGTGTGATACCGATGCAGGACTTTGCGCGCACCCGAGACGGAATATTGAGTCAA
>NZ_VDMO01000076.1 GCF_006335125.1 Deinococcus radiopugnans ATCC 19172 | reverse complement strand
GCCGAGGGGCAGATCAAGCTGAACTTCACCGACGTCGCCGGCTGCGACGAGGCCAAGCAGGACCTGCAGGAAGTCGTCGACTTCCTGCGCCAGCCCGAGAAATACCACCAGCTCGGCGCCCGCATCCCCCACGGCGTCCTGCTCGTCGGCCCCCCCGGCAGCGGCAAGACCCTGCTCGCCAAGGCGGTGGCTGGCGAGGCCAAGGTTCCCTACTTCTCCATCAGTGGCTCGGACTTCGTCGAGATGTTCGTCGGTGTGGGTGCGGCCCGCGTGCGTGACCTGTTCGAACAGGCCCGCAAATCCGCGCCATGCATCGTGTTCATCGACGAGATCGACGCCGTCGGGCGCAAGCGTGGGGTCAGCATGCAGGGCGGCAACGACGAGCGCGAACAGACCCTCAATCAATTGCTCGTCGAGATGGACGGTTTCGGCAGTGGGCAGGAAGTGATTATCCTGGCCGCCACCAACCGCCCGGACGTGCTGGACGCCGCCTTGCTGCGTCCGGGGCGCTTTGACCGGCAGGTGGTGGTGGACGCCCCGGACGTGCGGGGGCGCGAACACATCCTCAAGATTCACGCGCGCAAGAAGCCGCTGGACGTGAGTGTGGACCTGGGAGTGATCGCGCGGCGCACGGCGGGCATGGTGGGGGCGGACCTGGAGAACCTGCTGAACGAGGCGGCGCTGCAGGCGGCGCGCGAGGGGCGCAACCGGATCACCGGGCGGGATGTGGACGAGGCCCGGGACCGGGTGCTGATGGGGCCTGAGCGGCGCAGCATGGTGGTGCG
>NZ_VDMO01000075.1 GCF_006335125.1 Deinococcus radiopugnans ATCC 19172 | reverse complement strand
CCCCAGCGATGTCGATGACGAGACGTATCATTTCCTGCTGCCGTATCTGGCCCTGAGTCCAGAACACGCCCCACAGCGGAAGTATCCGCTCCGAGACGTGTTGAATGCCTTGTTGTGGATGAGCCGCACTGGAGCGCAATGGGCATATCTACCGCATGACTTTCCTCCGCCTGAGATCGTGCGATCTCAGGCTCAGCGCTGGTTCGCTGCCCACTGCTTCGAAAACGCCGTGCATGACCTGCGCTTGTTCACCCGGGTGCAGCAGCAGCGCGGTGGGGAACCCACCGCGATCATCGTCGACAGTCGAACCCTGCAGAGCACGCCAGAGAGCGGCCATCGTGCCGGGTATGACGGAGCCAAGCGGCGCAAGGGCACCAAAGTTCACCTGGTCGTCGATACGCTGGGCCACCTCGTCACCCTGATGACGTCCCCAGCGCATGAACAGGATCGGGCACAGGTCTTTGACCTGTGCCGGGAAGCACAAGAGATCACTGGCGGCATGCTGGAGGTCGCCTTCGTGGATCAGGGCTATACCGGACAAGCGACTCAGGAGGCAGCCAGGCAGAGCAACATCGAGCTGGTGGTCGTGAAGCGTTCAGACGCTTCACGTGGCTTCGTGCTGCTTCCGAGGCGCTGGGTGGTCGAGCGTTCCCTGGCCTGGTTGTCACGCTTTCGTCGCCTGGGGCGAGATCTGGAACGCCTTTCTTCCACCCTGATCGGCTTTCATTTCGTGGCCGCTTGCGTTCTGATGCTGGCGAAAATCAGGCCCTTTCTTGGGTAGGGTTCTTGGCAGCCTCTAG
>NZ_VDMO01000074.1 GCF_006335125.1 Deinococcus radiopugnans ATCC 19172 | reverse complement strand
CTCGGCCGTCGCGGACGTGCTGCGGGCCCGCGGGCACGTGGTCCACGAGGCCGCGCCCGAGGACGTCACCGACCTCGACGGGTACGACGCGGTCGTCCTCGGGTCGGCGGTGTACACGGCGCACTGGATGCCGGCCGCGCGCGACTTCGCGGCCCGCCTCGCGGGGGACCTGCGCCGGCGGCACGTCTGGGTGTTCTCCTCGGGGCTCGCGACGCAGCCCGCGGCGCGCGCGAACAGCCCGCACGAGCTGCTCGCGCTCATGCAGGACGTCGGGGCGCTCGGCCACCGGGCGTTCGCCGGGCGGCTGCTGCGCAGCGAGCTCGCGTTCGCCGAGCGGGCGATCATCGCCGGCGCGCGCGCCAAGGAGGGCGACCACCGCGACTTCGACGCCGTGCGGGGCTGGGCGCAGGACATCGCGGAGCACCTGCACGCGGTCGCGCCCCGGGCGGCCGCCACCGCCTGACCCCGGCACCGCGCGCCCTGCAAGTCGCTTGCGCGATCCGGTCGTAGACTTGCGCGCATGGCTGGACGGCTGGCGGAGGTCGCGCAGAAGGTCGGGGTGTCCGAGGCGACGGTGAGCCGCGTGCTCAACGGCCGCAGCGGGGTCTCCGAGCAGACGCGCCAGGCGGTGCTGACCGCGCTCGACGTGCTCGGCTACGAGCGGCCCACCAAGCTGCGCGGGGAGCGGGCCCGGCTGGTCGGCCTGGTGCTGCCCGAGCTGCAGAACCCGATCTTCCCGGCGTTCGCCGAGGTCGTGGGCGGCGCGCTCGCCCAGCAGGGCTACACGCCGGTGCTGTGCACGCAGACGGCCGGCGGGG
>NZ_VDMO01000073.1 GCF_006335125.1 Deinococcus radiopugnans ATCC 19172 | reverse complement strand
CGGCGGCCAGCCAGCCGGCCATCAGAACCGCTCCGGCTTCACGAGCGCCCACACCAGGTAGACGACCGCCGCGACGCCGAGCGCCGCCGCGGCGAGGTCGAGCACGATCACAGCCTCTCGACCCCCGCGGCGACGGCGCTCACGAGCGCGAACAGGGCGACCACGGCCGCCACGAGCACCAGGTCCAGCACGAGGGACTCCCGACATCGGTCCTCGTCGACCGGGCCGGGTCGGCACGGGTCGACGGCCCGGTCAGGTGCCGGGCCGTCTCCCATCCGACCCCCGCCGGGGGGCCGCGGCGGCCATCCTCACGGGTTCCATACGACCGCCGGCCGGTTCCTGACGGATCGCGTGCGGACGCCGCCGCGCGGTCAGCCGATCTCGAGCCCGACCGCGCGCGAGCAGCGCTCGCCCTCGTCCGCGGTCAGCGCGAGGTCGGCCGCCGCGGCGGAGTCGGTGATCGACGCCGGCCGCCGCGCGCCGGGGATCGCGACCAGCACCTCGCTCAGCGCGAGCTCCCACGCGAGCACCACCTGCTGCGGGCTGACCTCCCGGGTCTCGCCGATCTCGCGGAACACCGAGAACCGGTCCCCGACGTTCCGCCCGCCGCCGCCGGTGCCGCCCAGCGGGCTCCACGGCAGGAACGCGATCCCGTGCCGCTCGCAGTACCGCAGCTCGTCGTAGCTGCCCGGGTGCCGCGGCGAGAACTCGTTCTGCACGCTGACCAGGCCGCCCTCCCCGAGCACCTGCTGCGCGATCTCGATCTCCTCGACGCTGGCGTTCGAGATGCCGATCTCCCGGATCTTCCCCTCGCGCTTCAGCGTCGCCAGGTTCTCCATCACCTCGCCGTAGACGATCCAGC
>NZ_VDMO01000072.1 GCF_006335125.1 Deinococcus radiopugnans ATCC 19172 | reverse complement strand
AAGATTTCTGGAGCCTCTTTGAAGCCAGTACCTGCGCCGTCGAGCGTCGCCGGGCCCTGTTCTTCGCGCTGCTCGCTGAGCAGCGCCCACAACGCGAGATACTGTCCTTGAGTCGGTATAGCCGCGTGACGGCGTATCACCTGCTGGGTCGCTATCGGGAACAGGGTCTGGCCGCGTTGCAAGACGGGCGTCAGAGCAACCGTGGCGCGCCCACCCTGTTGACGCCAGCAGAGCAGCAACGTCTGGCAGCGCAGTTGCACGATGATTTCGAGCGAGGCATCGTGTGGGAAGGCAAGCAGGTCCAGACCTGGATTCAGCAGGAATTCGGTAAGGACGTGTATCTGGGACGTACCTACGAGTTCATGCGCGCCGCGGGCTTTTCGCCTCAAAAACCACGCCCACAACATGTCAAGGGCGACGAGGAAGCCAAGGAGGTGTTCAGAACAAAGGGCTAGTGGAGCAGCTCCGCACGGCGGAGCTGCTCCATCCTCATGTCTCCCTCTGGGCCATGGACGAACATCGTCTGGGCTTACAACCGATTCTGCGCACGGTGTGGGCACCCACGGGACAGCCGCTGATCTGTCCCGTCCACCCGCGCTACGAGTGGCTGTACATCTACGCGTTTGTCAACCCGCAGAGCGGGGAGAGCCGGTTCTGGCTGGTTCCGGTGCTGAACAAGATCGCCTACCAGGCCGTCATGGCTGCCTTCGCCCAGAGTGTGGGGGCGGGTGAGGATCACCACGTCCTGGTGGTGCAGGACGGTGGAGGTTTTCATGTCCCTGCACCGCAGGGACATCCACCGGGCATCGAAACCATCACGCTGCCACCGTATGCCCCCGAGTTGCAGCCGGCCGAACGGCTCTGGGACTTGACTGACGATACGGTGGCCAATCGCTGCTTTGACACCCTGCA
>NZ_VDMO01000071.1 GCF_006335125.1 Deinococcus radiopugnans ATCC 19172 | reverse complement strand
CTCCGACGGCGAGCTCCCGCGCGCGCGGGTGCGTGGGACTGAGGTCCAGGGCGACGCGGGAGGCCGAAGATGTGATCTTCGCCACTGGCGAACGCGCGTGCGCGTCGGGACGATGGGTCGTGCGGGTAGCGGGTGCGATCTGTTGTGAGAGCCGCGAACTGGGACGAACGTCCCGGTCGTAGCGCTTCGGAGGGCGCGTGCCCGCCGTCACCCACCCGGACGAGTGGGGGGTTCCCGCTCCAGGACCCCCCGTTCGGCGCATGGTGCCGACGCGCAGTCATGTCGGCTTCGACCTAGAGTGTCCCCATAGTTACCGCTTGTCCCGGAATGGGACGTTGGTACTAGTTGTCGGAAGTTCGCACGTGACACCGTGGTCACGGTGGGGGCGCAAGGGGGGTCGAGCGCGATGACGTCACCGATGCCGATGCCGCCCGGTCCAGGCCGGGCAGCGGTACCGATGACCAAGTTCCTGTCTGTCATGACGGCGGGTCACCCGACCGGTCGTCGCCACGAGGGCACCCCGGAGGTCTGACGTGTCTGCCCCCCACACCGAGAACGAGATCCTGCTGACCCCGTCCGAGGTCGCGAGCCTGTTCCGGGTCGACCCGAAGACGGTCACCCGCTGGGCGAAGTCCGGCAAGCTGTCGTCGATCCGCACGCTCGGCGGCCACCGCCGCTACCGCGAGACCGAGGTCCGCGAGCTGCTGGGCGGCATCCCCGGCCAGCGCGGCGACGACGTCTGAGTCCACCCCGGCGGCCCGGCCGGCCCGCCGCCCACGCGGCGGCGGACGGCACGGGCCGACGGCCGTCGCCGACGGCTGACGACAGCCACCCGGTGCCAGCACCGGCGCGCGCCCGCGCCGTCGTGTCCGATCCCCGCCGGTGACCCCGGCGCCGGTGGGCGCAGGATGGTGCCATGACCGAGACCACGACCGCCGCCGCGCCGCTGCTCGGCGGCGCC
>NZ_VDMO01000070.1 GCF_006335125.1 Deinococcus radiopugnans ATCC 19172 | reverse complement strand
CGACTTAAGGGATTTTTGCTGCCCAGGCGCTGCTATGACACTGTCGCCGAATTGCGCAAGGCCCTCTACGCGGCCTTAACGATTCTGGACGCTCAATTTATCTAAAAACTATTCGCGATCTACTTAGCTGGACTGAAGGATGCAGGCCGCCAGATGTTGAGGAAATAAAAAACCGCCCCGAAGGGCGGCATAAGGATTAATAAGCTTAAGGAGCGGCGGGGCAAGTGGATGCCAGCGGGACGGAAGTAGTGCCGGAAGGATAAGCGCAGTAATTTTTAGTCCCGGTGCTGTTCTTAGCAGTCATGATGTACCAGCTATTAGCTGCAACCCCCGTAGGGGGTGTGCCGGGAGCGATTGTCAAAGTGACGTTAGCAGGAGCTTTTTTCAGGTCAGGCAATCCTGCGAGGGTAGCGCCCGGAGCAATGGAGGCAGCAGTGTTGAGATAGGCGTTATTATCAGTATTGTAGATTTCCTGCTGAGTTTGAGCCTCGCGCAGATAAGATTGCGCCGCAATATCGTTAGCTCGTTTACGGGCACCCAGCAGGTTGGGCAGCAGAACCGCCGCCAGAATCCCGATGATGGCGATGACGATCAGCAGCTCGATCAGGGTGAAGCCTTGGGTGTTGTTCTTCATGGTGGTTCTCCTTGCGCTGTTCGGCCTGCCGGATGATGTATGTATGGTCCGGCCTGCCTACTCATGGCTTGCAGGTGCGGGTGTCTCCCCTCCTTGCTTGAGTACAGATTAGTGGGAGGTTTCTTACAGGAGTCTTTCGCCCTTGCGGTCATGGCAACAATTCAGGCGGCGAAGCCAAGAGCCCGTATTGATCGTGTGGGCCTGCGTTTCTGCTTTTACAGCTCTTGCTCTGTACCGGACATCTTAGCTTCAAGCCGCTCCTGATGCGTGAAACGGCGTGCTCAGTAGCCTGACCAACTCAGGTAACTCGGGCAGGTTCCACCGCAGCGCATGGCACAGCTGTTCCGCGCC
>NZ_VDMO01000069.1 GCF_006335125.1 Deinococcus radiopugnans ATCC 19172 | reverse complement strand
CGTTAAGGCCGCGTAGAGGGCCTTGCGCAATTCGGCGACAGTGTCATAGCAGCGCCTGGGCAGCAAAAATCCCTTAAGTCGTCGCCAGACGGCCTCAATCAGGTTCAACATTGGCGCGTAGGGCGGCAGATACCGGAGATATAAGCCCAGGGTCTCCCAGTGCGGGATTCGCTGACGCAGCGCTGCGCCCTTGTGAAAGGGCGCATTGTCCAGAACGACGACGGTCCAGCGCTGTGGATCACAGCGCTGGGCGAAGGTGTCGAGAAATTCAATGACCTGTTCGCCGGTGCAGTTCCCGTTCAGTTCCCGCACGTCCAAACGGGTCACGGCGCTGTCGAGGGTGAGACAGCCCATCAGGTTGATCCGGCCGTTCGATCCCCACCGCGTGGGGATCTCAAACTGACAGCCCGAGCCCCGAGGCGTCCAGGTCGCACCGATCGAGAGCATCAGACCCAATCCGGTCTGATCCAGAAAGCTTAAGCGGAGTTTGCCGTCCAATGCCCCCTTTTTAACGTCTCGATGGACGCGGCGTGTTCGTGCTGCACCGCCGGCTCCAGGGTTTTGGCGGGCGAGTACCTCGCCCGCTTCCAGGTGTAGCCGAGACGGTGCAGATGCTGGGTCATAGTCCGTGGGCTGACCCGCACGTGGAACTGTTCAGCCACTGCCTGACACAACAGGGCGGCCGTCCAGAAGCGATCTTCACGCAGTTTCTCGCGCAGGAACTGTTCCATCTGCGGTGTGACCAGCAATGGCTTCCCTGGGGCTTGCCCATCGGCAAGCCCCGCCACACCGTGCTGTTCAAACCGGGTGAGATCGTTGTGGACTGCTTGAGGATTTCGTTCAAAGTGCTGCGCGAGTTGTGCGACGGTCCATCCCGCGCGGTGCAGGCGGAGTAGGGTCGCACGGAATCGCACTTTCGGGTGGACATGCACATTGAACTCCAGTGCATGGAGCTGTTGGTCGGCGGCTTCGCTGATCTCGATCTGTCGTGCGGGACGACCCATCCCTAATTCTACTTCTTATTCGCGATCTACTTA
>NZ_VDMO01000068.1 GCF_006335125.1 Deinococcus radiopugnans ATCC 19172 | reverse complement strand
AGCTGACGTCCCTTCGGGACGTCGAGCTGCCTCCGCAGACCCCGTTGAACTCGGCACCAGTTGTAGATCCCCTGCACCAGATGAGCCAGGCTCACCCGGTGAATCCTCAGCCTCGCGAATGCGAGGCTTTTCCTCGCCAGGTGCGAGTTCATCCGCCTTGCCGTGGCATTCTGACGCTCCACAGCAGAGGTGTTGGGCTTTTGGTAGCCCAACACCTGCAGTTCCTCGTTCACGCGTGCCCGAGTCCCAGCCGCGATCTCGGTGCGGACTTTGACGACCCGCTTCCCCGCGTACTCCTTGATGATCCGTACGTGGGCTGAGGATCGCGGGATCCGGTAGGCCGTCTTCGGGAAGCGACCGCGCGTTCCCCGTCGCGCAGGCTGATACGGCCTGCCGAACACTTCTGGAAACAACGTCTGATACGACAGAAAACCATCGGTGAACAGCACCAGTCCATGCGGATCGGTGAGGCGTTCTCTCGCGTGAACGAGGAGCGACTGGGCCAGGGTGGCGCTGCGCTCGCCGACCTCGCCCTGGATCAGGAACTTGCTGCTGGGATCGATGACCGTCGCGTCCCACACGGACTCCTTCTTGCGGCCGACGAATCCGTAGCGCTCGTCTGCCTGAATGCTCGTGACCTGAAGGTCACGAGCATTCAGGTCGTGGAGGTGTCGCGCGTGGGTTCCGGCAGCGCGGACGATGCGCGCGACCGTGGTCCGGTGGCACCCGACCAGTTGGCCCGTGGTGACGAAGCTGTTGCCGTGGGTGACGTGCTCAACGACGGCGTCGACAGTGTCCTGGGAGCAGCGGGCATTCCAGTAGGGCGTGCCTTTGAGTTCACTGAATTCCGCACCGCACACAGTGCACTTGAGGAGTCGTCGGCGGTGGGGGCCGTATCGTCTGCGGAGCTTGATGGTGCCCTGTTGCGCGTGATGCTGGACTGGACAGGCGGGGTTCTGACAGACGAAACTCTCGAGTGGGAGCTCTTTTGACACGTCCGGGGATAGGCCCCGGACGCTCTCATTTCAGTGGTGTCGGGCATGGTTCCAGCCAACTACC
>NZ_VDMO01000067.1 GCF_006335125.1 Deinococcus radiopugnans ATCC 19172 | reverse complement strand
GATCCGGGACGCCCTCGGCCTCTCCGAGGCCCAGATGGGCCTGCTGCTGCTCGTCGGGTCGTGCGGGTCGCTGGTGGCGCTGCCGCTGTCGGGGCTGGTCGTCACCCGGATCGGCGCCGTGAAGGCCGTCGCCGGGTTCGCGCTGCTCAACGCGGCGGGCCTGTCGATCGCGACCGTCGGCGCCGCGATGGGCGAGGTGGTGGTGACCGCCGCCGGTCTCGTCGTGTTCGGCGTCGGGACCGGCGTCTGGGACGCCGCGATGAACCTGGAGGGCGCGATGGTCGAGCAGAAGCTCGGCCGGACCGTCATGCCGCGGTACCACGCGGGCTTCTCGCTCGGCACGGTCGTCGCCGCCGGCATCGCCGCCGTGGTCGCGGCGGCGCACGTCCCGGTGCAGGTGCACGTCCCGGTCGCGGTCCTGCTGTCGTCGGTCGCGGTGCTCGTCGCCGTGCGGTCGTTCCTGCCCGCGGGGCAGCACGCGGCCGCCGCGGACGGCGAGCACGCCGCGCACGCCCCGCGGTCGGTGTTCGCCGCCTGGCTGGAGCCGCGCACGCTGCTCATCGGCCTGGTCGTCCTGGCCGCCGCTCTCACCGAGGGCGCCGGCAACGACTGGCTGAGCCTCGCGGTGGTCGACGGGTTCGAGCAGTCCGACGCCGTCGGTGCCGTCTCGTTCGGCGTCTTCGTCACCGCCATGACGGTCATGCGGTTCCTCGGCACGGCGCTGCTCGACCGGTTCGGCCGGGTCGCCGTCCTGCGGCTGTGCGCGGGCCTCGCGCTGGTCGGCCTGCTGATCTTCGGCCTCGTGCCGGACGACCTGCTGTGGCTCGCGCTGCTCGGCGCGGTGCTGTGGGGCATGGGCGCGGCGCTCGGCTTCCCGGTCGGGATGAGCGCGGCGAGCGACGACCCGCTGCACGCGGCCGCCCGGGTGTCCGTGGTCTCGACCATCGGCTACTCGGCGTTCCTCGCCGGCCCGCCGCTGCTCGGCCTGCTCGCGCACGAGGTCGGCTACCGGCACGCGCTGCTGGCGATCGCGGTCCCGATCGTCATCGGCCTGCTGGTGG
>NZ_VDMO01000066.1 GCF_006335125.1 Deinococcus radiopugnans ATCC 19172 | reverse complement strand
CCAGACGGCGGGAAGGTCACCTTCCGGTCTGTCCCTCGACAGAAACGAGAAATGGCGGTGTTTTGAGGTGTGAAGCCACCAAAACCCGCCGCCTCACAGGCTACCGAACTTACCGCTCATTTCAAAGCCTGCGTGCCTTCGCTCCGCATCGACACGCATCAGCGTGCCGTCGACGTTGTCCTGGCCATGATCATGGCCCAGAGCGTCAACCACCGCGATCTCGGTCCGCATCTCCCTGGCACCAGTTCTCCTGAAGCCAAGAAGCGGCGCGTGGAACGCGCCGTCCACGATGAGCAACTCACGGCTCAGGTCTTCCTGGCCCTGCTGCTGGTTCATCTTCCCCCAGGCAAGATTCTGATGAGCGTGGACCGCACGACCTGGGAACACGGGGATGCTCCGCTTAACCTCCTGGTCCTGGGTGCAGTCGTCCATGGGTTTACCATTCCTCTCGTCTGGGTGGCCCTGGATCACACCGGCAACAGCGACACCCGTGCACGCATGTGGCTGGTGTTGAGACTGTTGGAGGCCCTTCCAGCGCGACGCTGGAAGGGCCTGGTGGCGGACCGGGAGTTCATCGGGGCCGAGTGGTTTCGTTTCCTGCGCCGGAAAGGGATTCGCCGGGCCATTCGGATTCGGAAGGACACGGTGCTCGACGAACTGTCAGCAGACGAGTGGTTCGGCGAGCTACAGCCCGGTCAGTTCCGGATGATCGCGGAGCGGACCACGGTTTTCGGTGAATCCATGCGGGTGGTGGCCACCAGGTCACCCGCAGGTGACCTGGTGATCATCGCAACGGACTTTCACGTGTGGGAAACATGGCAGCTGTACAAGCTTCGCTGGACCATCGAGTCCACATTTGGCTCGCAAAAGTCACGGGGCTTCGATCTGGAACGGACTGGAGTCACGGATCCCAGACGGTTAGAGCGACTGTTCGGGCTGGTGACCCTGGCCTGGTTAGCTTGCCTGCGGGTGGGCGTCTGGCGGCATGAGGCGAAACCGATCCGGGTGCTGGCCCATGGCCGCAAGGCCATGAGCGTGGTGCGCTACGGCTCGGAAGAACTGCGCCATGTGCTGCGGTGGGTTCCGAAGAGAATCAGCGAGATCCTACACGTCTTGATATGCCCTTTTCCCGCACTGGGACAGCCGGAAACTGAAGTTGTCAGCTACTGAG
>NZ_VDMO01000065.1 GCF_006335125.1 Deinococcus radiopugnans ATCC 19172 | reverse complement strand
TTCATTTTTTAGTCGTCCCAGACGGCGGGAAGGTCACCTTCCGGTCTGTCCCTCGACAGAAACGAGAAATGGCGGTGTTTTGAGGTGTGAAGCCACCAAAACCCGCCGCCTCACAGGCTACCGAACTCACCGCCCATTTCAAAGCCTGTGTCCCCTCGCTCCGTATCGACACGCATCAGCGTGCCGTCGACGTTGTTCTGGCCATGATCATGGCCCAGAGCGTCAACCACCGAGATCTGGGGGCGCATTTGCCCGGCACCAGTTCTCCTGAAGCCAAGAAGCGGCGCGTGGAACGCGCCGTTCACGATGAGCAGCTCACGGCTCAGGTCTTTCTGGCCCTATTGCTGGTGCATCTTCCCCCGGGCAAGATCCTGATGAGCGTGGACCGAACAACCTGGGAACACGGCGATTCGCCGCTCAACCTGTTGGTCCTGGGTGCGGTAGTCCACGGCTTCACCATTCCGCTCGTCTGGGTGGCCCTGGACCATACGGGCAACAGCGACACCCGGGCACGCATGTGGCTGGTGTTACGACTGCTGGAGGCCCTTCCAGCGCGACGCTGGAAGGGTCTGGTGGCGGACCGGGAGTTCATCGGGGCCGAGTGGTTCCGCTTTCTCCGCCGGAAAGGGATTCGCCGGGCCATCCGGATTCGGAAGGACACCGTGCTGGACGAGCTGTCAGCAGACGAGTGGTTCCGGGAGCTGCAACCTGGTCAGTTCCGGATGATCGCGGAGCGGACTGAGGTGTTTGGTGAACCCATGCGGGTGGTGGCCACCAGGTCACCCGCGGGTGACCTGGTGATCATCGCGACGGATTTTCATGTGTGGGAAACGTGGCAGCTGTACAAGCTTCGCTGGACCATCGAGTCTACTTTCAGCTCGCAAAAGTCGCGGGGCTTCGATTTGGAGCGGACCGGAGTCACCGACCCCACACGGTTGGAGCGACTGTTTGGTTTGGTGACCCTGGCCTGGCTGGCTTGCCTCCGGGTGGGCGTCTGGCGGCATGAGATGAAACCAATTCGGATGCTAGCCCATGGCCGGAAGGCCATGAGCCTGGTGCGCTATGGCTCGGAAGAATTGCGCCATGTGCTGCGGTGGGTCCCGGAGAGAATCGGCGAGATTCTCCACGTCTTGATACGCCCTTTTCCCGCACTGGGACAGCCGGAAACTGAAGTTGTCAGCTACTGAGG
>NZ_VDMO01000064.1 GCF_006335125.1 Deinococcus radiopugnans ATCC 19172 | reverse complement strand
CTCTGTACCGGACATCTTCGAGTTGAGGCTGTGCTGGACGGGAAATCCCTGAACGTGTGACAGGTTGCGAATCGGCAGGATAAACGGCGGTGTTTTGGGTGTGTGACGACTCCAAAACCCGCCGATCTCCAGCGTACCGAACTGACCCACCACTTCAAAGCCTGCGTCCCCTTCCTGCGCCACGACACGCTGCAGCGTGTCGTGGACATCGTCTTCGCGATGGTCACGGCCAGGAGCGTAAATCAAAGTGACCTGTGCGCTCATCTCCCCGGGATGAGTTCCATCGAAGCGAAGAAACGCCGGGTGGAACGAGGGTGCCGGGATCCTCAGCTGACCGAATCCGTCTTTCTGGCCTTCCTGCTGGCCCTCCTGCCCCCCGGGAAATTGCTGCTCAGCATGGACCGCACCTTCTTGGGCAGAACGGACGCCCATGAGGACGCCTGCCCGCACCTGGGAACGCGGGGATGCACCGCTGAACCTCCTGGTGCTTGGCGTCGTGCTGCATGGGTACACGGTGCCGCTCGTCTGGACCGCTCTGGACCACGATGGCAACAGCGGCACAGTCAGGCGAATCCAGCTGGTCTCCAGGCTCTTGAAGGCCCTTCCAGCGTCCCGCTGGAAGGGCCTGGTCGCGGACCGGGAATTCATCGGCGGCGAGTGGTTCCGCTTCTTGAGACGGAAGGGGATCAAGCGGGCCATCCGTATTCGGAAAAATGCCGTCGTCGACGAGCTCCGCGTGGATACATGGTTCGGCGATCTCCAGGTTGGGGAGGTGCGGTGCCTCGCCGAGAAGGCCTATGTGTACGGTGAGGTGATGCAGGTCGTGGCCACCAGATCCCCCGCGGGGGATCTGGTGGCCATCGCCACGGATTTCAGCGTCTGGGACACGTGCGTCCTGTATAGGGCTCGCTGGTCCATAGAGTGCACCTTCGCCAGCCTCAAGATCCGCGGGTTCGATCTGGAGCGTACGGGCATCACCCAACCTGACCGATTCGAACGCCTGTTCGGGCTGGTGATCCTGGCGTGGGTCAGCTGCCTGCGGGTGGGCGTGTGGTGCCAGACGCAGCTCCCGATCAAGGTGAAGGCTCATGGCCGGGCGGCCATGAGCCTCGTTCGGTATGGCGCGGAACAGCTGTGCCATGCGCTGCGGTGGAACCTGCCCGAGTTACCTGAGTTGGTCAGGCTACTGAGCACGCCGTTTCACGCATCAGGAGCGGCTTGAAGCTAAGATGTCCGGTACAGAG
>NZ_VDMO01000062.1 GCF_006335125.1 Deinococcus radiopugnans ATCC 19172 | reverse complement strand
GGAACTTCCGCACATTTGGTGATGCAGCATCAGTCCAGGCGCATCATTCGTCATGGACTACCAGGTCTTCCTCCCCGACCCGTCGAACCTCCGCTTCAACACGGCCCGGATCCAGCCCAAGACCCTCTGGCTCGATATTTGCAGCACTGCGATCAGCTCCACCTGCCCACACTGTGGCTGCGCGTCCACCCGCGTGCACAGCCATTACCAGCGTGTCCTCAAAGACCTGGCCTGCTTCGGGCGACACGTGCGCTTGCACCTGAATGTCCGGCGCTTCTTTTGCACGACCTCCACGTGCCCACAGCGCATCTTCTGTGAACGCCTCGCCATGGCCGCCCCGTGGCAGCGCCTGACCCGGCGACTTGCGGCGCAAGTCGCCTCGCTGACCCTGGAGGCGGGCGGGGAATGTTCGGCACGCTGTCTGGCGACGGTGGGCCAGCCGGTCAGTGCGGACACCCTCTTGCGCTCCGTTCCGGCGCCCTCGGCCTCCCCCTGCAGGCCGGTCTATGCCCTGGGAATTGACGACTGGGCATGGCGCAAGGGTCAGCGATACGGCACCATTCTGGTGGATCTGGATCGCCGCGAGCCCATTGACCTGCTACCTGACCGCGAGGTCGCCACCGTGGTGGCCTGGCTTCGACAGCATCCGGAAGTAAGGGTCATCACCCGAGATCGCTCCAGTGCGTATCAGGAGGCGGCCACTCTCGGTGCACCCCAGGCGCTTCAGGTGGCTGACCGCTGGCATCTGCTGAAGAATCTCAGGGAAACACTCGAACGTTTCCTGCAGCGTCTGCATCGCCCCATTCATGACGTCTTCCGCAAGGCAACCGGCTTGCCGGTTACCCCTTCGGCGGAGGGGGCGGCGGCTGTGTCTACCAACGCGTGCCCAGCGACGCCTCGAGCGGAGAGACGTTTTCAAGACATCCATCAACTCCACGCCCAGGGCTATTCCCCGAAACAGATCACCGAGCGCACCGGGCTCTGCCTGGTGACGGTGCGCAAGTACCTGAATTTGAGCGCCAGTCCTGGGCAGCCGCATCGCCCACGGCGGGGCAGACAGCTTGACCCTTACCGGGACTGGCTGACCGCGCAATGGGAAGCAGGAACCTGCAACGCCACGCATTTGTTCGAGGCCGTCAGGAAGCAGGGGTACACGGGCGGCTTCACCGTGGTCAGAGAGTGGTGCCGGGAACAGCGGCTGGGTGTGGATCAACAGGTCCCCAGTTCATCGGCCCTTCGGTGCCCGAGTGCCCGGGCATTGAGTTGGCTGCTGGTGCGTCCGGAGGTCGTCACCCAGCCCATGTCCGCGAGATTCCTGGCGGCATGCCGCCAGGAGTTGCCATGGTTCACGAAGGTGGAAACGCTGGTGCAGACGGGGTGGACGCTGCTTCGTGGACAGAGCAGAATTTCGCTGCGGGACTGGGTCCGTGACCTGACCGAGAGCGGCCTGCCGGAGTTGACACGGTTTGCCGTCGGCCTGGATCGGGATTTCGACGCGGTATTGGCCGCGGTGACGATGCCGCACAGCAACGGACAGGTAGAGGCCCAGGTGAACCGCCTCAAGACCTTGAAACGGGGGATGTACGGTCGCGCGGGCCTGAATCTGTTGCGGGCCAGACTGCTCTACCGACCACTCCACTGAGGCTGCATCACCAAATGTGCGGAAGTTCC
>NZ_VDMO01000061.1 GCF_006335125.1 Deinococcus radiopugnans ATCC 19172 | reverse complement strand
ATCTCGCGCAGTTCGGGCACCACCTTGGCGCAGTCGTCGATGGCATACCGGCAGCGCGTGCGGAACACGCAGCCCGACGGCGGGTTGATCGGGCTGGGAATGTCCCCTTCCAGAATGATGCGCTGGCGCTTGATGGTGGGGTCCGGCACCGGCGCCGCCGACAGCAGCGCCTCGGTGTAGGGGTGCTTGGGGTTGTTGTTCAGCTCATGGCTGGGCGCAATCTCCATGATGCGCCCCAGGTACATCACGATGATGCGGTCACAGATGTATTCCACCACCGCCAGGTCGTGCGCGATAAACAGCACGGTCAGGCCCAGTTCCTCTTGCAGGTCCTGCAACAGGTTGACCACCTGCGCCTGAATCGAGACGTCCAGCGCCGAGACCGGTTCATCGGCCACGATGAACAGCGGGTCCACCGCCAGCGCGCGCGCAATCCCGATGCGCTGGCGCTGCCCGCCCGAGAACTCGTGCGGGTAGCGGCGCATGTGTTCGGGCCGCAAGCCCACCTTCTGCAGCAACTCGGCGATGCGGTCAATCCGGCCCTTGCCCGGATTGAGGTTGTGAATCTGCATGGCCTCACCGATAATGTCCGAGACCGTCATACGCGGGTTCAGCGACGCGAACGGGTCCTGGAAGATGATCTGCATCTCGCGGCGGTAGTCGCGCATCTGGCTCTTGGACAGCTTGGTCACGTCGGTGCCGTTGAAGATCACCTCGCCGCCGGTGGGTTCGATCAATCTCAGAATCGCGCGGCCCGCCGTGGTCTTGCCGGAGCCGGACTCGCCCACCAGCCCCACCACCTCGCCGCGTCCCAGCTTGAAGCTGATGTCGTTGACGGCCTTGACGTTGCCCACCACGCGCGACAGCAAGCCGCCGCGAATGGGAAAGTATTTTTCCAGGTGGCGCACTTCCAGCAGGGTTTCGCCCTTCTGGGTCATGCCGCGGGAATCGGCAGCGGAGGTCCGGGCGGCGACGGGAGCGGTCATGCACTCACCTCCTGATCGGCCTTGGCAAAGTCCTGCCAGCGAATGCAGCGGGCCATGTGGCCGCCGCCGGTGTCTTCCAGCGGGGGCACCGCCTTGGTGCAGTCGGGGACGGCGAACTTGCAGCGGGGCTCGAAGGCGCAGCCGGGCGGCAGGTTCAGCGGGTTGGGCACGTTGCCGGGAATGGCCTCCAGGCGGGCGCGCGGCGTTCCGGGGATGTGCGCATCCACGCCAGGGCGTGGAATGCTGTTGAGCAGCCCCATGGTGTAGGGGTGACGGGGGGCCTTGAAGATCTCGACGACGTCGCCCTCTTCCACCACGCGCCCGCCGTACATCACCACCACGCGGTCGGCCATCTCGGCCACCACGCCCAGGTTGTGGGTGATGAACAGGATGCTCATGCCGATGTCTTTTTGCAGCTTGCGCATCAGGTCCAGAATCTGCGCCTGGATGGTCACGTCCAGCGCGGTGGTGGGCTCGTCGGCGATCAGCAGCGCCGGGTTGCACGACAGGGCCATGGCGATCATCACGCGCTGGCGCATCCCGCCGGACATCTGGTGGGGGTACTCGTTGACGCGCTTTTCGGGGGCGGGGATGCCCACGAAGCGCAGCATGTCGGTGGCCACCGCCATGGCGTCCTTGCGGTTCTTGTCCTGGTGCAGCATCACGGCCTCGGCGATCTGATCGCCCACGGTGTACACCGGGTTGAGGCTGGTCATGGGCTCCTGGAAGATCATGGAGATCTCATTGCCGCGGATCTTGCGCATCTCGGCTTCCGACAGCTTGACGATGTCCTGCGGCTGGCCGCCGGACCCGGTAAACAGGATCTCGCCGCCGGCGATCTCACCGGGGGGCATGGGGATCAGGCGCATGATCGACAGGCTGGTCACACTCTTGCCCGAGCCGGATTCACCCACCACGCCCAGGGTCTCGCCCTTGTTGATGTGGAAGGTCACCCCGTCCACACTCTTGACCACCCCGTCGTCGGTGTTGAAATACGTCTTCAGGCCGTTCACGGCCAGCA
>NZ_VDMO01000060.1 GCF_006335125.1 Deinococcus radiopugnans ATCC 19172 | reverse complement strand
ATGGCTCGGAAGAATTGCGCCATGTGCTGCGGTGGGTCCCGGAGAGAATCGGCGAGATTCTCCACGTCTTGATACGCCCTTTTCCCGCACTGGGACAGCCGGAAACTGAAGTTGTCAGCTACTGAGGGGAGTGACGAGCCGAGCTTCCCACGACTCAGCTCAACACATAAACTTGCCACAACCCTTCTGCTGGGATTAAAATCCAGCCTCCACGCTGCTCTGGCCGCCCTCCTGAGCACGTTAGGGAGGAAAGCGGCGGGCGGTGACGGTTCCCGGTGCCCGACATTACCCTGGGGTCAAAGCCGCCTTTGATGCTGTGGCAAACGTGATCAACGTTTCCTGAAGCCCCGCAGCTCTGTGGCGTTCACCCGTCAGCCACAATGGCCCATGCAAAAACTGCTGTTGCTCTCTGGTCTTGGTGCCGCCCTGCTCGTCGCCTGTGGAGGCGGTGGCACCACGCCGCCCAAGGAAGACAATGGCGGCCCCGGCAATCCGCCCCCTGGAGACGCCCGCGCTTATGCCGTCACGGCCAAGGCGCTATACAGCATTGTCCTGAGCGGCATGGGTCAAGACGAGAAGAAGTTCGATCTGAAGGTCGGCCAGTCTCTGACGGACGTCGCACTGGACGGGACCGAATTGTATGGCGTGACCATCAGCACTCTGGTCCGCATCAGCCTGAGCAATGGCGCGGTCAGCACCGTGGGCGCACTGGGAACAGGCGACATCAACGCGCTGACCGCCGATGGTGCGGGCAACCTGTACGGCGCTTCCACGGGGGGCCAGTTCTACAAAATCAACAAGACCACGGGGCAGGCCACTGTTGTCGGTCCGCTGGGCACCCTTTCCAGCGGCGATCTGGCCTTCAACGCTGCTGGGCAACTGTACGGCACGGTCCGGCCCACCCTCTTTTCTCCCGATTCGTTGGCCCGCATTGATCCGGCCACAGGCAAAGCCACAGTGATCGGCGGGACGGGCAAGACGGACCTGTTTGCCCTGAAGTTCCAGGGCAGCGCCCTGTAGGCCCTGACGGGCAGCGGTCAGGCACCCTGTAGGGTGCCTTCGACGTTCCACAGAAGGGCAGCAAGACTCACCATGATCAGGCAATGGAAATCTGAAGGGAACAGCGGCGCGCTCTGCCAGTTCAGGACAGGAATCAGCACAGAGGATCCGCCGGGTCAGTCTGCCCTCCACCCCCCAGCCCTGACGTTATGCTGCGCGCGTGACCCTGTGGCAACTGGTAATTCCCGTCGTGGTAGGCCTCGTTCTGGCGTTCCTCTGGTGGGCAGGCAAGGCCATGCTCGAAGGCGCACGCGAGGGCATTCAGGAGGCCAACGAGGAACTGGCCCAGGAAAAGGCCGAGCGTGAAGCGCAGCAAGCCGAGCAGACGGCAGCCCGCCAACAGGTGGTGGAGACGGCGGCCCGGTCTTTGGGTGAAGCTGAGCGCTTCGCTCTGAACCTGCGCGCTCCCTTCGCTCAGCTCTGGATTCAGATTTTTGAGGACGCGGTCTCGGGCCGCCCGCTGGAGTACTTCTACCAGTTCACGCCACCAGCGGGAAAGGAAGACGAGCTGCGCCAGTCCCTGGTGGAGGGCTGGGAGATCACCGATCACACCTCGGCGCTGTCCAGTCTGGCCTGGCTGCTGGACAGCGGCCACCGCGCTCCCTATCAGACGGTGCGTCAGCACTTGCAGTCGGGGGATGGGACGTCCGATGAGCTCAACAAGCGCCTGGCCGCCGTGGTGGGCAAGTGGGAAAGTGAGGTGGGCGAGGTGGGTGGACTGGCCTTCGATCTGGCGCGGGCGGTGGACATCGCCGCGCAGGGCGTGGCGCTGGGGTATCTGAGTGAAGCGCAGGGCTGGCGGGTGCTGGGACAGTGCCGTCAGATGGCGCGGGATGCGGCATTCCGGGACTGGGCGCACTATGGGCAGAGTTTCCGGGCGGGAGCGGAGTTCTGGAAGTCAGGCGGGGTCATCGATGGGGTCAGAAATAAGGGCTATGCCCAAACGGTACGCTGGCTTCTTGAGGACGCGGACAGCCCCTGGGTGCGAGACCCCTGGCCCACAGCGGGCCAGGTTCTGGAACAGCAGCGCGCAGCAGATACGGATGGCGTGCGGCCCACCCTGCATTGACCTGGCGCTGGTGGAGAGGTATGGGGTGGGAAGCCGCCAAAGAGCGAGGGTGGCGCTGAGGTCAGCAGCTTGACGGTCAGGCCGGGGTGTCAGATTGAGGTCTAGACCCGCGTGGAAAGGTGTCATACGGACTCCGATTAATTCCTACAGAGAGGCCACCAGTGAAACAGGGTGTGTTGCGTGATGAGATCGGGTTGGGTTTCCAGCCAGGCACACCGTTCACCGAGTGCTTCCTGGAGTTCAGCAAGTGATTCAAAACATCGGTTGGCCAGTGGCTCATCCGTCAAGTTCCAGGCGCGCT
>NZ_VDMO01000059.1 GCF_006335125.1 Deinococcus radiopugnans ATCC 19172 | reverse complement strand
TCACTTGCTGAACTCCAGGAAGCACTCGGTGAACGGTGTGCCTGGCTGGAAACCCAACCCGATCTCATCACGCAACACACCCTGTTTCACTGGTGGCCTCTCTGTACGAATTAATCGGAGTCCGTATAAAGCGTGGCCTGGGCAATGGGGGAGGCGCCAGCCTGAATGTGGGTCCACGTCATTCGGCGGCTCGGGCCGTTGACCACGGCGAGTGATCAACGAATGGTTGGGGATCAGGGCAGGCAAAGGGTGCCCCATCCGGTTTGAGCGCAGGTGCCCAGATGTGATACGGACTCCAGCTTGAGGGTGACCCGGTTTTGCGCCGATGGAGAGAAGCCTCGACAAGAGGAGGCACCATCATGACCCACCGCACAGTCTATTCCGCCGAGTTCAAGCGAGACGCCGTTCAGCTCGCCCGGCGGCTCGAGATGCGGTGGCCCGCAGCCCCTGTGGCGGCCAGGCAAGAACTGGGGTTCATTCCCGCTGCTGACGGCGGTCTTCGGGGGTCCGGACCTCTTCCCGAGCAGCCGCCACCCCAGGCCGCTGCCGGTAGTAGCGCCGCAGCCACTGGCTCAAGCCGTTGAGGTCCGGAAACAGCGTGCGCTCGGTGATATTGAACTGATCCAGACGGTCCCGAATCTCCCATTTCAGCTGTTGCGCGACCACCACCCGCCGGGCCAGCCCCGTTTGCTGCTGCAACCAGTGTTCCGGCGTCACGTCCGGGTTCGACAGCAGGGCGAAGAGGGCCGACTGCTGCACGATCCGCTGGTCGACCGAGGGGGGCTCCAGCAACAGCAGAAACGGCGCGCCGTGCTGGGCCTCCATGCGGTCCAGCCAGCCGATTTCGGCGTCAAACGGCGACGTCGCCTCACCGTGCTGGCCACTGAAGCTCTCCAGCAGCTCGGTGGTAAAGACCGTGCTGCCCTCATGGGCCAGCAGAACGCGCAGCTCCTCCGGCAGTCCCGCAGTGCTGGCCGCAGAGTTGGGCATCCAGACCACGCCGTCCTCGTCGTCGTGGCGCTCGTCACTGGTCGCGAAATGCAGGGCCACCAGCGGCGAGTACGTCCAGTCCAGCAGCCGGGTGGGCAGACCGTGATGCTGCCCCAGGGCCAGCCAGGACCACAACTGTGCCTGCGGCGGAACGGTGGCCAGCGCGTATTTGCGGAAGGCCCGAATCAGATGGCGCTCGATGTCCCGGGGCGTTTCCGAGAGCCGCTGGAGCGAGGTGGTCAGCGGCGCGGTGGTGCCCTGTCCCCGGAAGATGTAGGGAGAGCGGAAGCGGCGCAGCTCTGAGTTCCAGGTGTCGCGCTGCAAAGCGTCCAGCAGGCCTTCCCAGCTGTCGGGACGCTGGACCGTGTTCATGGAGCTCCTTGTCAGGTCATGCATGCTGCCGTTGACGCTCCGACCGCCACGCTGACCCAAAGGCGCAGGGGTTCAGACGGATGGCGAGGCCGCGCAAGCCGGATCAGCCGGCCTGCGGTTCCAGTTCTACCTTCAGCCAGCCGGGCTGGCGCTTGTCGAACGCCTCGTAGGAGCTGACGGCGTCCTGCAGGGTTTCTTGCTTGGTGATCACGGTGGTGGGATCGACCACGCCCGCTGCCACCAGATCGACGAGGTGCGGAATATAGACGCGGTGGTTGCAGTTGCCCATGCGCACCGTCAGGTTCTTGTTCATGGCCTTGCCGATGGGATACGTGGTCACCGAAGGCGAATACACCCCGATGATGCCGATCTGCCCGGCTTTTTTCACCGCCTCGATGGCCCACTCCAGCACCTGCGAGGGCGCGTCTCCCGGCACCCACTGGCCGTCTTTCGTCGGTTGGGCCTCGGGCGCCACCTGCTCCACCTGTTCCTCAAATTTCTGAGCCTCGTTCGCGTCTGGCGCGGCTGGCCCGCCGTGGGCGTGCTGGGCGTCCACCCCCACGGCGTCGATCACGCAGTCGGCCCCCACCCCGCCGGTCAGGCGCTGGATGGCCTGAATCGGGTCCTCTTCTTCGAAATTGATCACCTCCGCGCCGTTCTTGCGGGCCATGTCCAGGCGGCTGGGCACGCGGTCCACGGCGATCACGCGGGTGGCGCCCTGCAGGCGGGCGCTGATGATGGCGAACTGCCCCACCGGGCCGCAGCCGAAGACCACCACCACGCTGCCGTCCTGAACCCCCGCGAGTTCCGCGCCGAAATACGCGGTGGGAAAGATGTCCGAGATCAGAAGGGCCTGATCGTCGCTGACGTTGTCGGGCAGCCGCACCAGGCTGGCGTTGGCGTACAGGACGCGCGCCTTTTCCGCCTGGAGGCCATGGAGCGCCCCCGAATCTTTCGGCCCGCCCTCTGTACCGGACATCTTAGCTTCAAGCCGCTCCTGATGCGTGAAACGGCGTGCTCAGTAGCCTGACCAACTCAGGTAACTCGGGCAGGTTCCACCGCAGCGCATGGCACAGCTGTTCCGCGCCA
>NZ_VDMO01000058.1 GCF_006335125.1 Deinococcus radiopugnans ATCC 19172 | reverse complement strand
GCGGCGCGTCTCGCGGTTCTCGCGGGCCTGCTTCTCCAGGCGGCGGCGCGTCTCTTCGACGATCTCGGGCAGCAGCATGGCGGCCTCCTGGTCCTCGCCCTGGTCTGAGGTCAGCACAAGGGGGGGGGCGGCTGGGGCTGGGCGGCTGGCCTTCTGGAACTGCTTGCTGGGCTGCACCTGGGCGCGGCGGGTGTCCACCGGCTCGCCACGCAGGGCGGCTAGGCCCATCTCCAGATAGGGATTAGGGGCTGCTCGTTCAGGGATGAGGGGCTTAACAATGAGGTCCAGGAGTGGAACTACGGGGGCGATTTGCCGTACCCTATCGGTATAGCTGTCCTGCTTTTGATTGTTCATCGGAAGTGGTCCTTCGGAGTGGGATGGCTCAATCAACGGTGTTTGGAGACACTTTTGACTGGCTTCGAGAATTACCTTAGCACCCCGCCTCCCAGCGGGGTGTTGCCAGTTGGGGTGAACGGCAGGTCCAGCACCTCCCTCCCTGCTGATTTTTTGGGCCATTTCTCGCGCATTGACCCCTCGAAAAACGGCCCAAAAGTTGACCAGTAATTAAAATTAACAGCACCCTGGTTTTTTCCCCTCTGGAACGCAGTTTCAGAGGCAAGATGCACTTTAGTGCTAATCTTGCGTAACACCCCAGCACCCGCAGAAAATCGGCACCCAATTCCTGTTTTTGCTGGGGCTTTGGCACGGTCAGGATTTGGCCTACCTAGCCCGGTTTCGCTCCGCCTCAGCCTTGGCCCATGCTTCATTTAAGGCCACTTCGACGGCCTCGCCCTCCGCCAACCAGTAGAAGCGCTCCCGATTCTCAGTCCTCCTCGTGACCACTAATCCAGCAGTGATGAGCCGATCCAGGGCCTTACGCAAAGACGACGAGTCCGACAGGTGTCCGCGTCTGGTCAGCCGATCATGGATTTCATCCTGCTGCTGTTCCTCAAGCGACAGGCACAGCAGCACGTCACTCCCTTTCATATTGTTCACCCTCAGACATGATCGGGCCTCCAAAAGTGCGTGAGTGGTGAAACCAAAATTTTACCCGCGTCAGAACACTGTATCATACGATTTGAAAGGAGCGACAATGCAAAAGGGAGTAATGACTATGCTCTTGGCATCCATCTTCGTACTCTTCGGTATAGGAATTATAATAGTTGAGAGAATAAATCTGTTTAATAAAAAAATAGAACTGATTACTAGTAAAATAAGTTTCAATTACGAAATTCTGTCCCCCAACTTTCTAATAAACGCCTTAGCTCTGTTATGTATAGTGGGCGGCGGACTAGTTCTAATCTCTTCTGCAAGAAAAACCGAATAAGTTTTCTATAGTTTCTCTGCCCTAAATGTCATTAGAGCAGAGAGATTTTTACGCTATTAACAGATGTCCTCATGCGGTCATATGCTCAGAACGTAATCACCCTCAAGCCCAACTGAGCAGCGCCTGGTCTTCGGGCGCGGTCCCCGAAGGTCAGGCGCTGCGAAGGCGGGCCGCGAACAGCGCGCCGGGGTTTCTCAGCTCGCTGGACTCCTGCACATCCGCCAGCAACCGCAGCAACTGGGCCGAGAACGCCTCTAAAGAGCCGTTCCGGGTGGCTGCCCACAGCAACCCACACCAGAATCTTCGGCTGTGGCTGTCGCCCAGGGCGTGCGAGATGATCGACGCCGCGTTTCCGATGGCTCCGGCCTGCTTGAGTTCGCTCAGTTCCCCGATCAGCGGCAGGGCATAAACCGTGTCCTGGAGGGTCATTTTCTGCTCGGCCTGAAATGTCCGCTCTAAACACAACGAAGTCATTTTCGCATTGGGATTAACGGCCCAGGTTTTCAGGACGTGCTCCTGCCTGGCTAAACCCTCACAGGTGTTTAGATAGGACATTAGCTTTTTCGCCGTCCTGCCCGACTCCAAGTCCGCCTGGAAGTCTCGCCACTCGTGCTGCCAGTCCTCGGGGGACAGGTAGGCGTCACAGGTGCTGGGCCGTAGCTTGACCGCCCAGATCGAGCCGTCCCACAGGTGCCGGGTGGTGCCGATGCCGGTCTTGACCTTCGCGGCGTGCGCGCCGCCGTCAATCACCCCAGCGTGCTCCAGCTCATTGGTCAGTCGCCGGAAGTGCCGGGTGGTGTACCGCGCCACGAAGGCCAGCAACAGTTGGGGCGTGTGGAAGGCCGCCGAGTTGGGGATCACCGGATACCGGCAGTCCTGGGCCTTCGCCACAGCCAGCATGTGCATGATGCGGAACACCAGCCGCGCGCCCTTGCTCAGCCACGGCACCGAATCAAGCACCGCGTCGGCGCTCAGCTCGCCCCAGGCAGGCCCAGGGACTTCAGGGCGGGGCAAGGTGACGCGCACACTGCCGCTGGGGGGCTGACGGCCTTCCTGAAGGCTCACAGGCGGCACGAAGTCCGGCGCGGCCTCGTCGGTGGGGGCGGTCACGAGCTGGTGAAAGCGGGCGCGCTGTTCGGCGCGGCGCGTCTCGCGGTTCTCGCGGGCCTGCTTCTCCAGGCGGCGGCGCGTCTCTTCGACGATCTCGGGCAGCAGCATGGCGGCCTCCTGGTCCTCGCCCTGGTCTGAGGTCAGCACAAGGGGGGGG
>NZ_VDMO01000057.1 GCF_006335125.1 Deinococcus radiopugnans ATCC 19172 | reverse complement strand
CTGGCAGCCTGACAGATTTTATGAGAGTGAACGGAAGACGAACTGCCAGCCGACCTCCAGCGTGGTCTGAGGAGGGGCTTGAGGGCGCTTCCGTTGACCTGGGGGCTCAGGGTCTAGCCCACCCTGGAGTGTCAGGCGCGCGAACATCGCCTGACCACGACTCAGCGCGTGATGCACGGCCCGCAGACCGATTTTGAGATAGCTCAATGCGCGCCGCCAGTGGGGATCGACGTGTCGTCGATCCCCACGCTGCACCACTTCAATGCCTTCGGATACAAGCAGCAGGGTCGCCACAGAG
The DNA here is from genome assembly GCF_006335125.1 of Deinococcus radiopugnans ATCC 19172. Lineage (NCBI taxonomy): Bacteria > Thermotogati > Deinococcota > Deinococci > Deinococcales > Deinococcaceae > Deinococcus > Deinococcus radiopugnans. The sequence continues at coordinate 2,482 of NZ_VDMO01000057.1, read as the reverse complement.
AGCACCAGAATCAGCCGCTCCAGACTGGCGGCGTCGCGCAGCCTGGAATCTTCTAACCCAAACAACCCACTTTTCTCGTCCAGGAAGCCTTCCTCAATCTGGAAGCGCTCGCCGTATTCAGCAAAGGTCTCCACGCTCGTCGGTTCGTCACTGACCACCTGCCACTGCTCTGGGCCGTCCGACGGACGGGCCAGAGCAACATGGACGGGACCAAAGTGCTTCCGGGTGAGGGTGACGTTGTGGAAGCAACGCGTTTCTCTGGGCGAGAGTTGCACGTCGCGCACCTGGCACAGCCGCTGGCCGTCAGGGGCCGCCAGGATCAGGCTGGACTTGATGCGGATGCGGTAGTGCCATCCGCAGACTTCGAGCCAGGCCATCAGTTGCGTGTCGCAGAACCCTCGGTCCGCCAACAGGCGGACCTGCTGGATACCCACGAAATCCAGCAACCCTTTGACCTCGGCCAGGACGGGCAGCAGATGAGTGATGCTGACCTGTGCGCTGGGATGTTCGAGGACACGCGAGACCAGGGGGACTGCGCGTCCTCGAAAAAGGACGGAGACGCGGATCAGGCAGAACTTCTCGAACAAGACGCTGGTGTCCAGCGCCAGAATCAGAGTTTGACCGCCCCAATCCCGCAGGGCACGGGTGACCAATGGGCCGTAAATGTTGCCACAGTCGATGGCTGGATTCTCCAGCCACCGACGGACGCGGCGTTCGCTGCTTTGCGCGAACATGGCACGGGAGTGGATGTAGGGGAGCCAAGCGGGGATGGAACTGCGCCCTGAGAGCAGCAGGCCTGTGACCATCCAAGCCAACGTGTGGGCGTTACGGACGTCGTTCCACAAGCCATGCTGGATGTGGGCAAGGACAGCTTGGTAAAGTCGGGACGCGTCCCCGGCGGCATTTTCGGTCTTCACAAACAGAAAGTGTCCCCTACCGGGGACGCTTTCTCATACTTTGTGTCAGGCCGTCAGGTCCGGACCCGTGACGAGATCAAAGCGCAGAACTTCCTGGGGATGGTGCTGCTGGCCTGTAGCATCATCCTGCTGCGCCTAATTTCCGGATGACCTCTAACTGTTCTCGAATGCTTGCGCGAGATTTCCCAAATGTCGAAACGACATGGAGTTTTGAATATGGCTCGACGGCTGCTTCAAGGTAAGCAGGTAATAAGGCGCTAAGAACCTCAGTTCGCGGAATTCCAAAGTAGGTGTGATATGAAATTTGCCATGCTTCCAATCTGCGGAGATGATACAATTCTTCGTTACAGTGAAAAGGACTTAAGCTTTCAGATGTTATCAGAATCGGATAGGGAATTTATTCTTGAATTTGGTTTGCCGCTTAAGATATCTGACTGCGGGGATGTGAAATTTAGTTTTATGCGAAGCCTTGATAAGGTAAATATCAATGGTAGTCAGCTATTAAAAGTGGCCTCCGGAGAATTCGGTGACCTTGTCTACAAATCTACCGATTGTTGTGTATATCTCCTAGTTGACGGGGAGTTATATTATGTAAATTCATCAATCCGTCAGATGATTGAATGCTTCTCGGTTTACAAAACAATACATGCAGATGACCCTATAAAAGAGTCCGGCGTTTCAAGCAAAAAACTATACTCTGATTATGCAATCAGAGGGAATGATCTGAAGAAGGCTATTTCAGAAATTGACTCGAGGGCTGCTGAAGCTAGTGTAATTTGGTTATTTAGGATTGAAGAGGTCACAAATGGGGTAATTTAGATGAATTACTGCCCTATATTAAATCTCGCTAATTGAAATTGCACCCAATAACATAGATATTAGAAGGAAGGACGCTTCAATACCTGGGGCGTCCCTCCTCCATCGGGGGTGCTACTGAGGTGCTACCCCCGCCCTCAACCGGCTTTTTTGGTTTCGATCAGTTCTGCGAGATTGGGCGCGGCTTCGCGGCGCTGTTCATCGTACAGGTACGTGTACACCTGCAAGGTGAAGCTCACATTGGTATGCCCCAGGCGGTCAGCAATCACCTTGGGCGTCACCCCTCGCAAGGCCAACAGGTTTGCAGGGGTGTGGCGCAGGTCATGTAAGCGGATGACTGGGACACCAGCCGCTTTGATGAGTTGCTGGAAGGTGCGGCTCAGGTTGGCGGAGTCCAAGTAAGTGCCGACCTGGGTGGGGAACACGAGGCCGTGTTCCTTCCACTTCGCGCCCATTTGGTTGCGTTCCTCTACCTGTTTCGCCTGATGGGTTCGCAGCACGGCCACGCTATCGGCGGCTAAGGGGATGAGTCGCTTGTGGGCTGGCCCCAGGCTGTCCTAATCCGGCATTGAGGAGCTCACTACCCCCTAAGCAAGATCAGGACGCTCTGCATACTTGAGCAAGTCTTCGGCTCCTACTTCTTCAGCAGGCACCAAGCTGTAGAGGTCATCCGGAAATTAGGCGCAGCAGGATGATGCTACAGGCCAGCAGCACCATCCCCAGGAAGTTCTGCGCTTTGATCTCGTCAC
>NZ_VDMO01000055.1 GCF_006335125.1 Deinococcus radiopugnans ATCC 19172 | reverse complement strand
TGGCGCGGAACAGCTGTGCCATGCGCTGCGGTGGAACCTGCCCGAGTTACCTGAGTTGGTCAGGCTACTGAGCACGCCGTTTCACGCATCAGGAGCGGCTTGAAGCTAAGATGTCCGGTACAGAGGAGCGTGCGCTGTCACGCGTGGTCAGCGTTGAATGTTCTTGTCTTGATCATGGGTCTTTGAGGTTGAGCGGCTCAGGCCGGGCCGGGCCGTTGGAGGCCTAGGGGGCCACGCCTTTCAATGCGGAGCGGCCATACAAAACCGGTTGGCACGGATGGGTGCAACGCGGCTACCAGATGCCAGCCGCGTTGCCTCGAATGAACCGGCGTTACACGACAAACGCCTTCTTCCCCGCCTAGGTTCGTTCTCTATGCTTATGCATCGGCATGGGCCGGCGGAGAGAGGAGAAGGCCAGATGTCTTGCCTTTTGTCGTATAACGCCGTTATATAGAACCATGCATCCCAGCGACGAACGCAGCCAGAAGATCATCCGGGCGCTGCAGACCGCCGATCTCGACGCGCTGATTCCCCTGATTTCCGGGCGCTGGCCGGCCGCCACCGTGCCCACCCCCCAGGTGCACTCCCTGCTGCGCCACCTGTTCGCCCAGGCCCGGCAGGACGGCCTCAACCTGCTGCACCCCCCCGCCGACTTCCACGCCTGGCTGCTGCAGCACGCCAGCACCAACGTCAACGCCGCCCCCGCACGGCCCAACACGGTCCGCCTGCGCCTGTCGCTGCTGTCCACCCTGTACAGCGCGCTGCAGGACCAGGGCCTGCTGCTGATTCACCCCTTGCGGGGCCTGCAGCGCCCGCCCAACGAGCGCAGCGGCGCGCCGCTGCTGCCCCGCGCAGACCTGGAACGGCTGCACCGCCAGGCCGCGTCCGACACCACCCTCCTTGCCGCACTGATCCTGATCGACCAGCACGCCTACCGGGTCAGAGAACTGCTCTCGCTGCACTGGGAAGATTTCGATCCCGCCACCGGCTCAGCCCTGCGTCCCCACGCGGTGACCCGCCTCAGCGACACCGCCCTGCAGGCCCTCAGACCCCTCCTCGCTGCCGCGGGCGGGACCCTGTACGCGGCCGGCCGGGTCTTTCCCTACGCCGGGGACCGGGAACTGCGCGCGGCGCTGTTCCGGGCCTGCAAGGCGGCCAACGTGCCGTACACGCCGCCCGGCGAACTGCGCCGCGTCTCGCTGCGTGATCACCCGCACACGCCGCAGAGTGCGGGCTTCAGCGCGGCCGACCCCCGCCGCCTCGAGCAGGCCACCACCCTGGCCCAGGGCCTGGCGGCGGCACTCCAGAACGATGAACCCTAGCGCAACGGGAAGGTCACAGGGCCGAGGGCCCAGATCCACGCTCCCCCACAGGACCATCAGCTGCGGACTGACCCTCCATTCGCTGTTCTCAACGAATGCCGCGCTCTGCTGCGGCCTCCCAGCCCGTACGTTCCAGGCAAGGCCACTTTCAATGCCGGGTGGACCGCCCACCTTGCGTGCGGGGATCCAGAGGCCGCTGCTGGTCCAGGCCCTGGCCCGCCGTGGGCCAGGGGTCTCGCTGTCTGTGTCCTCCAGCAGCCACCGCACGGTCTGGGCATGGCCCTTGTTTCTGACCCCGTCGATCACCCCGCCTGATTTCCAGAACTCCGCCCCAGCCCGGAAACTCTACCCGTCATGCGCCCAGTCCCGAAAGGCCGCGTGCCGATGAACGCCTGCGCTCCCGCCCTGTCAGCCAGCCAGGGGAGTAAGGCCATTCGCCAGGTGGAGACCACCGAGATGGACGCTCTGGAGCGGAAGGCGGGCGCCCGCCCACCTGAGCGGGCGCGGCGCGGAGGAACGCGGCGGGGTGCTGGGTCTATCGCGGGGCTGACCCACCTGGGCGAGGTCCACGAGAACAGCCTGTTCGTTCAGAACCTGACGGACTTTCTGGAGCAGTGCCCCAGTGGAGTGGCCCAATCCCGATAAGTGGTCCGCATCCCCTGACGCTGGAAGACGTGAGCTTCACGTACCCTGGCGCAGTTCGCCAAGTATTTGAACATCTGAACCTGACCCTGCGGGCCGGTGAGACCACGGCGCTGGCGGGGGTCCATGGGGCGGGCAAGACCACGCTGGACGGCGGTGAACCTACGCGACGCTGAGACGGAGGCGTATCGGCGGATGCTGGCGTGGTGTCGCAGGATTTTGCGCGCTACCAGCTCAGCGCGCGGGAGAACGTGGCATTGGACCGGGTGGGCGAGGCAGACGAGGACGCCGAGTTGCAGTCGGCGGCCCGGCGCGGTCCACGCGCTGGCATTGATCGAGGGCTTACCGGAGGGCTGGGACACGCTGCTGGGGCGGCAGTTTCATGGGCGGGGGCAGGACCGGTCAGGCGGGCACCGTACCGCGACGCGCCCGTGTTGCTGCTGGACGAGCCGACCGCGGCGCTGGAGGGGGGGCGGGTCATTGAGGAGGGCACGCCGGCAGACCTGCTGGCAGGTGGCGGTCGGTACGCCCTGAATGCGGTTCAGGACGCGTGAGGCCGTTCCCGCTTTTGACCGTCTTCCCCTCGTTGGGATCCGGCGACGGCTGTTCAAAAGCGCTTATGCGGGCGCTGAGGACAGGCGAATGACGGGCTGTGGGTGGCGACCGGACGGATCGGCGGCTCACGCCCCATCACGGACGTTGAACATCAACCGCGAGCACTTGCCCAGCGTCTTTTCGAGCAGATGGCTTAGGCTCGTGGTATGGGACTCTTGACCTTCAGCCTCAACGTAACCCTGGACGGCTGCGTCGACCATCAGGAGGGCGTCGCGGACGACGAGACGCACGCGTTCTTCACCCGCCTGATGGAGGAGAGCGGGGCGATGCTGTGGGGCCGCATCACCTACGAGCTGATGGAGCGTGACTGGCCGGCGGTGGCTCGCGGTGACGTGGAGGCGCCGCCAGCGATCCGCGATTGGGCCGTCAAGTTGGAGGCCAAACCGAAGTACGTGGTGTCGTCGACGCGAACGCACTTCCCGTGGGCCAACAGCCACCACCTCACCGGCGACCTGCGAACAGGCGTCCAGAGACTCAAGGACGCGACGCCGGCCGGTGTGCTCCTGGGCAGCGGCACCCTCGCCACCGAGCTGGACCGGCTGGAGCTGATCGACGACTATCAGCTGCTTGTGCATCCCAGGATCGCCGGCCACGGCCCCACCCTGTACCAGGGCGGGCTGCCCCGTGCGCGACGGCTCGAGCTGGTCTCGGCGCAGCCGCTCCGCAACGGCGCGGTCGCCCTGCACTATCGGCGCGAGCGCTGATTCGGCGCAGCTGCGACGCGCCCGGCCAGGAGGCGTGCGCGTCGTGGGAGCGCCGCCGCCGATCCACCGTCGGCTTCGGGCGCTTGGCGGCCCGGGGGAGAACAGCTGCGCCCAGGTGCCGGGCCGTCTGTCGTGGTCGTGGAGCCCTTGGCGGGCGGCCTGTACTAGCGGGGTCAGCTGGAGGTGCCGGGGACGTCTAAACCCCAGAGGTGACCCCCGTTGACATGCGGGCTGTCCTTGATGGTCAGGCTATTGACTGGAAGTTGGACTTCATCACAAACGATCGTTGGCTCTGGGAAGCCTCTGATACCTCAGTAGCTGACAACTTCAGTTTCCGGCTGTCCCAGTGCGGGAAAAGGGCATATCAAGACGTGTAGGATCTCGCTGATTCTCTTCGGAACCCACCGCAGCACATGGCGCAGTTCTTCCGAGCCG
>NZ_VDMO01000054.1 GCF_006335125.1 Deinococcus radiopugnans ATCC 19172 | reverse complement strand
TGGCACGCTAGGAGCCACACTGGAGGACCTGTCCACCCTGCCGCCTGCTTTGCGCCAACTTGCAGGGTTATCCAGTTCCGAGGGCGCGCTGGTGATGGACGTGCCTGCTGGAAGCGCTGCGGCCCGCGCTCGATTGCGTGGCAGTCTAAGCAACAACAGCGGTCAACTGCTGTCACCTCTAGGCGACATCATCGTGGCAGTGGATGGGGTAGGCGTAAAGAATTCCTTCGATGTGACCCGGCTAGTGGCCATCAAGCGTCCAGGTCAAACCGTAACTTTGCGGGTGTGGCGAAATAAGAAGAGTGTAGATATCAAAGTCACACTGCTTAAGCGTACTTTGCAACCCAGCAACAACCGGTAAGCCATCCCTCATCAGGAAGTAGTGTGCGTTTGAGTTTTCTCGGCTCTAACTCGCGTTAGGTATGAGAAAAAATGGGGTTTTATGCGATTAAAAACACTTACCTCCGGCATTATGCTTGAGGGCAGATGATCTTTAGAAGAGTCATCGAAACTTTACAGCTTGAGCCTCTCGAAATTTTTAATGGGGTCGAACGTTCGCATCTCAATTTTAGGATTGAAATTTTATTCGATGGCACTAAATACACAGCTCTGCTATGGAGGATAGAGCTTTACGATGTTAAACCTACATTTGAACATGAGTTTCTATCAAGCGAGATGGTAATGGTATTGGATGAAACAACCATATCAGACATAAATGAGATAAAAACAGATACCAAAAGCAGCATCGAGAATCTAGTTGTCAATAGATTAGCTGAGTTATTTTAAAAAACGACCTCTAAGTTACGCTGTCAACATATGTCCTCATGCGGACATATGCTCAGAGCATAATCACCCTCAAGCCGGACTGAGCAGGGGCTGGCCTTCGGGCGCGTTTCCCGAAGGTCAGGCGCTGCGAAGGCGGGCCGCGAACAGCGCGCCGGGGTTCCGTAGCTCGCTGGACTCCTGCACATCCGCCAGCAACCGCAGCAACTGGGCCGAGAACGCCTCCAGGGAGCCGTTCCGGGTGGCCGCCCAGAGCAGCCCACACCAGAATCTTCGGCTGTGACTGTCGCCCAGGGCGTGCGCGATGATCGAGGCCGCGTTGCCGATGGCTCCGGCCTGCTTGAGCTGGCTCAGCTCTCCGATCAGCGGTAAGGCATAAACCGTGTCCTGGAGGCTCATTTTCTCTTCGGCCTGAAATGTCCGCTCTAAAGACAACGAAGTAAATTTCGCATTGGGATTAACGGCCCAGGTTTTCAGGACGTGCTCCTGTCGCCCTAAACCCTCACAGGTCTTTAGATAGGACATTATTTTTTCTGCCGTCCTGCCGGTCTTTAAATCCGCCTGGAAGTCCCGCCACTCGTGCCGCCAGTCGTCGGGGGACAGGTACGCATTGCAGGTGCTGGGCCGCAGCTTGACTGCCCAGATCGAGCCGTCCCACAGATTGCGGTGGGTGCCCAGCTTGGTGCGGATCCTCGAGGCGTGCGCGCCCCCATCGACCAACCCGGCGTCCTCCAGCTCCTGGGCCAGGCGGCGCAGGTGGCGGGGGGTGTACTTCAGCACGGCGGCCAGCAGCAGCTGGGGCATGTGGAAGGCAGACGAGGACGGAATCACCGGATAGCGGCGGCCCTGGGCGGCGGCCACGGCCAGCAGGTGCAGCAACCGGAACAGCTTGCGCGCGCCCTTGCTCAGCCACGGCACCGACTTCAGCACCTCCTCGGCGCTCAGTTCGCCCCAGGCGGGGCCAGACGTGACCGGGCGGGGCAAGGACACCCGCACATGCTCCATGACCCATTGGCGGCTCTTGCTGAGGCTTGAGGGCATCACGAAGTCCGGCGCGGCCTCGTCGGTGGGAGCACTCAGGAGCTGGTGAAAGCGGGCGCGCTGTTCGGCGCGGCGCGTCTCGCGGTTCTCGCGGGCACGCTGCGCCAGTCGGTGACGGACATCTTGGGCGATTTCTGGCAGCACGGCGGGCACGTCCTGGTGTTCGCCCTGGTCTGGAATCAGCAGGGAGGGGGTAGTCACGGGGACCGGGCGGCTAGTCTTCTGGAACTGCTTGCTGGGCTGCGGCCTGGGGCGGCGGGTGTCCACCGGCTCGCCACGCAGGGCGGCCAGGCCCATCTCCAGGTAGGGATTGGGGGTCGCCCGCTCGGGGGTGAAGGGCGTGTCAATGGTGTCTAACTCTAGAAATCTACTGGTGCTTTGCCGTACCCTATCGGTATCGGTACGGCTGCCCTGCTGTTGATTGTTCATCGCGAGTGAGTCCTTCGGAGTGGGGTAGCTGAATCAACGATGCGGAAACATCGTTGACTGGCTTCGACAGCCACAGTAGCACCCCGCCTCCAAGCGGGGTGCGATCTGTTGGGCCTCCGTTAGCATCCTGGGGACGTGGCGGGCAGCGGCGAGTCCTGCACCACCCCTCTTTGCTGATTCTTCTTGCGGTCCTGGTCAGCTCAGACTTGAGAGCCACTGTCGGGCCACAGCACCCTCTTTTTTTGTCGTGCTGGTGGGCCAAGGAGGCCGATTAGGGTGCTGTTTTTACCCCTATCAGCCTTCTTCCTGGCCCAAAGAGGCCATATTTGCCCATCTATCTGACTTCTTTTCGAGTGCTGAGACGAGCTTTTTCACTTATCTTCCGTGCAAGTGCTTTTCATCTCTAGTTCTATCCGACGCCAGAATCTGAGTGTAGGCTAGTGTTCAGGAGACGACTTCGGAGAAGTCGGAAACTGGACTTAACTTGCTTACTTTCCCCCACAACACGGAAAAGGGGATTTGGAGGGGGAATCGGGGCGGGACGGCCGGGGGAAACGTGGCTCCGCTGGGGCTAGAGCAATCCACTCAACAACTCACCAGGAGGTCATTGGAGATACTGGGAAGCATATGGACTACAGTCGCCAAGATGAAGAATCTACAAGCAGAAAACGGCGCGTGAATGCAGCGCGAATTCTGAGTCTGACCTTGCTACTGGCCGGGACGATGGCAGGGGCTTACCTCATCGGACAGGTCAACGCTCAACGCACCCTGATCACATCCGATGAGATCAACACGGTCAAAGTCGCGCAGGAGTCCCTCCCTGCCGTGGTCCGCATCGACAATCGCGTTCAGCGTGACCAGCTCCAACCTGGCGAAGATCCCATCATTACCGGCACCGGATTTTTCTACAAGAAAAATCTGATTGTGACCAATTACCATGTCATCGAATTTCAGGATTCACTCAGCGTTACGCTCTTTAACGGGCGCAAGGTGTCAGCGAAGATCGAGGGCATTGATCCCGGCATCGATATTGCCATTCTGCGCGTCACAGGCGTGACTGCGCCTAAAACACTGAGCTTCGGCAACAGCGCCCGGCTTATTCCAGGGCAGAAAATCATCGCCATAGGGACACCCCTCAAAGTTCCGAATGTTGTCAGCATGGGCATCTACAGCGTGATGGCTACAGCAGACCATGTGCCGCGCAATGACATCCTGGGGAACGAGATCGGTGAGTACCTGCTCACAACAGCCAGCATCCAGGAGGGCAGCAGCGGTGGCCCACTGCTCGACTCCCGTGGCGCGGTAATCGCAGTGGCCGACGCCAACGCCGCCCCCAATGGGTTGCTCCCTGGCATCATTGGCATCGCTATTCCTGGTGATTTGGTCAAGCAGAGCCTGGATGATCTGGAAAAAATCGGCGTTCCGCAGCGTGGCACGCTAGGAGCCACACTGGAGGACCTGTCCACCCTGCCGCCTGCTTTGCGCCAACTTGCAGGGTTATCCAGTTCCGAGGGCGCGCTGGTGATGGACGTGCCTGCTGGAAGCGCTGCGGCCCGC
>NZ_VDMO01000053.1 GCF_006335125.1 Deinococcus radiopugnans ATCC 19172 | reverse complement strand
GGCGCGGAACAGCTGTGCCATGCGCTGCGGTGGAACCTGCCCGAGTTACCTGAGTTGGTCAGGCTACTGAGCACGCCGTTTCACGCATCAGGAGCGGCTTGAAGCTAAGATGTCCGGTACAGAGGACCAACTCCTTATCTAGCCCTCTTCCCTCTCCCCCTCCCCAAACCCGTAAACTGCACGGCATGAGTGCGAATCTCGTGGTGGTAATTCTCAGCGTCGGGGGTTTTCGAGGCTGAGCAACGCGCCATGCCGCACACCCCCCGCCCCAGCCGAGGCGGGGGGATTTTTTTAGGAGGCTTTATGGGGCAAGCAGACGGGCAGGAACGGAGCGGGCAAGACCTGAACAGCACCACCCCGGACAGGGGCGAGATGACCGGCGCCAAGGCGCTGTGGGCCACGCTGGCGAATCACGGCATTTCCACCGTGTTCGGCTACCCCGGCGGCGCGATCATGCCGGTGTACGACGCGCTGACCTTTTACCCGGAAGTGCGCCACGTGCTGACCCGCCACGAGCAGGGCGCGGCCCACGCGGCGGAAGGCTGGGCCAAGGCGACGGGCGAGATCGGCGTGTGCCTGGCGACGAGCGGCCCCGGCGCCACCAATCTGGTGACGGGCTTGGCCGACGCCATGATGGACAGCGTGCCGCTGCTGGCGATCACCGGGAACGTGGCCCGGCACCTGATGGGCACCGACGCCTTCCAAGAGGCCGACATCACCGGGATCACCCTGCCGATCACCAAGCACAACTACGTGGTGCGCGACGTGGAGGAACTGCCCCAGATCATCGCGGAGGCCATCCGCATCGCCCGCACCGGACGTCCCGGCCCCGTGCTGGTGGACATCCCCAAGGACGTGCAACTGGCCGCGTACTCCGGCCAGATTCCCAAACCACACGCCCGCCCCGAGATTCCCGCCCCGGCCGACGAGGCCATTGAGCGGGCGCTGGAGCTGCTCAGGAGTGCCAAAAAGCCCGTGATGATGGTGGGCGGTGGCTCGCTGGATTCGTCCGCCGAAATTACCGCGCTGGCCCGCGCCTGGGACATCCCGGTGATCACCACGCTGATGGGTCTGGGCGCCTTTCCCGCCAGCGATCCGCTGTGGCTGGGGATGCCGGGGATGCACGGCAGCGTGGCCGCCAACCGCGCCATCAGCGAGGCCGACGTGCTGCTGGGCATCGGCCTGCGCTTCGATGACCGCGTGACCGGGCGGGTCAACGGCTTTGCGCCCAACGCCGCCATCATCCACATCGAGCTGGACGCCGCCGAGATCGGCAAGATCATCCGCACGCACGTGCCGGTGCGCGGGGACGCCAAGGTGGCCGCCGCCCGACTGACCGAGGGGGCCGTGAAGGGCGTCTGGCCTGAGTGGACGGCGCAGCTTCAGGAGTGGCGGGGCCGCAACGAGACCCCGGAACACTGGGGCGCGGGCTACGCGGTCAAGGCCGTGGTGGATCGCCTGACCCCGGACGACATCCTGAGCAGCGACGTGGGGCAGCACCAGATGCTGTGCGCGCAGCTGGCCCGCTTCGAGAAGCCCCGGCGCTGGCTCAACTCCGGCGGGCTGGGCACGATGGGCTTCGGCTTCCCGGCGGCCATCGGCGCGGGCATGGCCGAACCCGGCGTCCGCAGCGTGGTCATCGCGGGCGACGGCGGCTTCCAGATGACGGCGCAGGAACTCGCCACACTGAAGATGTACGACATCCGCAACGTCAAGATCTGCATCATCAACAACTCGTACCTGGGCATGGTGCGGCAGTGGCAGGAGATGTTCCACGGCAAGCGCTACTCGGAAGTGTGGCTGGGCGACAGCAACCCCGATTTCCTGAAACTGGCCGACGCCTACGACGTGCCGGGCTACCGCGCCAGCAGCGCCGAGGAGTTACCCGCCGCGATTGACGCGTGGCTGAATGACCCCAAATCCGCCCTGCTGGAAGTGGTGGTGCCGCATGAACACGGCGTCTTCCCGATGGTGCCTGCCGGGGCCGCGCTGTACGAGATGATCGAATCCGATCCCAAGCGGGCCGCCGAGCTGAAAGCCCAGCTGGCCGACGCCCCTATGAACGAGGTGCCCATGAATGAGGTGAGCGACGCATGACCGAACCCGTCCCCTACGATCAATTGCTGTCCATTCTGGTGCGCGACGAGCCGCGCGTGCTGACCCGCATCACGGCGCTGTTCGGGCGGCGCGGCTACAACATCAAGAGCCTGAGCGTGGGCAACACCGAACACCCCGGCGTCTCGCGCATGACCATCGTGGTTCACGGAGACCGGGGGGTGGTGGAGCAGGCCATCCGCCAGCTGGAAAAGCTGCACGACGTGGTGAAGATCATTGACCACAGCCTGGAAAAGTACGTCGACCGCGAACTGGTGCTGGTCAAGGTGGCGATCACCCCGGAGAGCCGCGTGGAGGTGCGCCAGATCGCCGAGGACTTCCGCAGCCGGATTGTGGACGTGGGCCGCCACGCCCTGACCTTCGAGGTGACCGGCGACGAGGGCAAGGTCACTGCGTTCATCGAGCAGATGCGCCCCTTCGGCATTCTGGAAACCATGCGGACGGGCCGCATCGCCCTGACGCGCGGCAGCAACGCGGACATCGCCAGCCACATCTACCACAGCGGCGAGTCCGAGACGCTGCGCCCGGCGCTGGAAGGCTTGGAGGCGCGGGAGGAGCGGGCGCGCGGGGTGCCGAATCTCTTCTGACGGAATGTCCAACCGTCAAACGGTCAAACCGTCTAACCGCTTTGAAAAGATGGAGGAGCGTTATTTTCCATTTGAGCAGCTAGAGGTCTATCGGCTGGCGGTGGCGTTTGCCACAGACATTTACCGCGTGACCAGGCCTTTTCCGGCAGACGAGCGTTTTGGGCTGACGAATCAGCTTCGCCGAGCGGCGGCGTCCGTCAGCCTGAATATCGCTGAGGGACGCGGGCGTGGCGGCGACAAGGAATTTGTCCGTTTTTTGATGATCGCCAGAGGCTCACTCTTTGAAGTCATGGCCGCCTGCCAGATCGCCGAATCCCTGAATTATCTTCTCCCAGACGATCACCGAACTGTGCGAACGCAGGCCCACGAACTCACCGCCAGACTCATGTCCCTGATCAAAAAACTCAACCCACCGAGTCCCTAAGCGGTTTGACGGTTAGACAGTTAGACGGTTAGACATGCCCACCTGTAGGAGAATCCCCCAATGGCTGCAAAAATGTATTACGACCGAGACGTGGACACCGCCCCCATCGAGAACAAACTGATCGCCATCATCGGCTACGGTTCGCAGGCGCACGCGCACGCGCAGAACCTGAGGGACAGCGGCTTTAATGTCGTGGTGGGGCTGCGCGACGGCAGCAGCAGCCGCGCCAAGGCCGAACAGGCCGGGCTGCGCGTGGCGAGCATCGAGGACGCCACCAAAGAGGCGGATGTGGTGATGCTCCTGATTCCCGACGAGAACCAGCCCAAGACCTACACCGAGAGCATCGAGCCGCACCTGACCGACGGCAAGGCGCTGGCCTTCGGGCACGGCTTCAACGTCCACTTCGGGCGCATCAAGCCGCCAGCGGGCGTGGACGTGTTCCTGGTGGCGCCCAAAGGCCCCGGCCACATGCTGCGCCGTGTGTACGCTGACGGCGCGGGGATGCCGGGCATTTTCGCCGTGGGCCAGGACGCCACCGGCAACGCCCGCGACATCGCGCTGGCCTACGCGCGCGGCATCGGCTGCACCCGCGCGGGCGTGCTGGAAACCACCTTCAAGGAAGAGACCGAAACGGATCTGTTCGGCGAGCAGAGCGTGCTGTGCGGCGGCGTGACCCACCTGATTCAGGCAGGTTTCGAGACGCTGGTGGAGGCGGGCTATCAGCCGGAAATCGCGTACTTCGAAACCCTGCACGAGGTCAAGCTGATCGTGGACCTGATCTACGAGAAAGGCTTCGAGGGCATGCGCCACAGCATCTCCAACACCGCCGAGTTCGGTGACTACGTGACCGGGCCGCGCATCATTACCGACGACACCAAGGCCACCATGAAAGACGTGTTGAGCGACATTCAGGAAGGCCGATTCGCCCAGAAGTTCATTGACGACGCCGAGAACGGCTTCCCGTACATGAACGAGCAGCGCACCAAGATGCGCGACCACAAGCTGGAAACCGTGGGCAAGGAACTGCGCGATATGATGCCCTTCATTTCCAAGAAAGAGCTGGAAGTGTAAGCATTTATACGAAATCCGATTAATTCCTTAACAAAGGCCACCAATGGAAGAGGGTGTGCTGGGAAAGGAGATCGGGTTGGGTCTCCAACCAGGCGCACTGCTGAGCGAGGGTCTCAGTAAAGTCGTGCAGGGTGTCAAA
>NZ_VDMO01000052.1 GCF_006335125.1 Deinococcus radiopugnans ATCC 19172 | reverse complement strand
ACGGCTCGGAAGAACTGCGCCATGTGCTGCGGTGGGTTCCGAAGAGAATCAGCGAGATCCTACACGTCTTGATATGCCCTTTTCCCGCACTGGGACAGCCGGAAACTGAAGTTGTCAGCTACTGAGAGCACAGCCTCAACTCGAAGATGTCCGGTACAGAGTTCTCCTTGATAAATCTTTCTAAAGGGGGTGTGGGTTTGCTCGGGGGCCTGGCCCCTGTGGTCCGCAGCCCTGCTGAAAGACACCCTAAAGAACGCACCATGATCAGACCATGACCGGGTCCCACTGATCAGGCGGTTCGCTCGCTGACTGATCGGCCCGAAACGATGCATGCCGAGAGCTCAAACCGGCGCAGATCAGAGGACAGCTCCCGCCTGTTTTCTCTGGCGCCTCCGTTCGGCCCGCCCCCGCTGCGCTTCATCACGCCGAGGGTGCCTCATTCGCGGTGTCAGCCAATTTGTACAGTCAGCTCACTGCAGCCCAGCTGCATCAGGCGGGCAAATTCGTTTGGTGTTTGGGCAGCGTGTGAAGTCTACGGGCAAACCTGGTGATGGTCAGCTCTTGCGGGCAAGATTGTGGTGACGTCGGACGGGGGAACCGGATTTCACGTCGCAGGCCTTCCGATGGGGCACTGGGGCAGGGCAGAGGGTGTCGCAGCGTGGTGGAAGGGGCATCCCGACAGGGTCAAACGAAAGTTGAAAGACGAATGGATTTTCCGGCAGGAGGGGTGCAGAGTCACCGAACTTCGCGTCCAGTTCGACTAATTCCACCATTGGAACACCTCCGGACCCACCGTGAGGCTCGGTGGTCCGCAGCTTGGGGGCACAGCTCTTCGTGCCGCCTCACCTCTGCTCAGGAGACTCCAATCCTTAGCGTGCTGGGATCGATTCGCCCTTCATCCGCCCTGAGACACACCTGAGGCATCGACTGAGACACACCTGCGGCATTTGCCTCAGAACGCTGAGACATACCTGTGGTGTTCTGGCACCCTGCGCTGAGACATACCTGTGGCAAAAACGTCCAACACCACAGGTATGTCTCAATAAACCCCTGAGACATACCTGTGGCGTTGCCTGAGACATACCTGTGGCATTTTTTGCCGCCCCTGAGACATACCTGTGGCGTTGCCTGAGACATACCTGTGGCATTGCCTGAGACATACCTGTGGCATTGTCCTCTTTTTCTTCGTGTGGGACAGTATTGTTGTCCTGAGCTTGGTGGTGTTTTTCACCATATTTTTATCAAAATCTTTTCCATTAAAAGAGTATCTTGTCAACATCAGGAGGAAAGGTGGCAGACCCACAGCGAACCAGCTTCGATGATTTGAACTGGGGCCGGTTGAATCTGGTTTCTGCGCAGGATCAGTTGGTCGACCAGAATTCCTGGAAGGTGACGTACCAGCATGGCGAACGGGTGGTTCGGATCTCGTGCCGCGCCCTGCCGGAACTGGGCGTTCCCCATGGCATCGACAACGACGTTAGTAGCGCGCTGATCGACAACTACATGAATATTGGTCTGCCGGATGACGGCGTCATGACGCTGGCCATTTCAGAGTTGATGCGGCTGGCTGGCTTTCACCGCAATGGGAAATACCGGGAAATGCTCGCCGTCAGTCTGGACCGCCTTCACACCACCTCCTATGAGATCGCAGGCGGCTGGCGGGACCATCCAAATCGGCGCTGGACCACCGCCAAATTCCACTTTATCGAGTTACTCGAATACACCCACCAGGGTGAATCGGGCAGGTTCGACGAGCGCAGCATGCTGCGCATCCGGCTGGCCGAGCCACTGGTCGCCTCGCTCCGCAGCGGGTACACCAAACCCCTCAACATCGAATTCATGCAGTCGCTGTCTCGACCGCGGACGCGCATCATTTTTAGACTTCTTGATGCGATGCGGTACCACCCGGAGACCCCGGACGAGTTGATCGATGAATACGACCTGGGCCTGATCGAACTGGCCGAACAATGCAAGCTTCCCAATACCCGGCCAGACGCGGTACGCCGGGCCCTGCAAGGACCACACGAGGAGCTGCTGCGCCGGGGCTATCTGCGGCAGGTGGTGATCGAGGGCCGTGGACGCGATCAACGGATTCATTACGAGTTTTCTCCGGACTTCACGCCTGTCAATCCAGCCGTCCTTCACCGCCTGCGCATGCACGGCGTCACCGATGGTGTATCGCGCCAGCTCGCGCGCCAGTACACCACCTCAGTGCTGTCGGCGCGCATCGAACTGTTCGAGCGGCTGGTCAAGTCCGGTCAGCTGACGGTGCGCAAGACGCCGGCACACGCCCTGGTTCACCTGATCAAGAACGCCGATCAGTACCCAGATACCTCGGCAGGCAAGGTCATCACGCTGCCTGCGGCGCCACCACGCGTCCCGCCCGAGCAGAGCGCGGAACCTGCGTTACCCGGCTGGGCGGAAGAGTTGGCCCGGATGTCGCCCGACGAGGCGGCGGCCTTCACGGCCAAACGGGTCTCCCTGCTGTATGCCCGGAAATTTGCGTTGACCGAACTCGACACGCTGCGCGATCTGGTGCTGCGTGGCCGAATCGATCCTGCCCACCTGATCGAGGAAGCCCACCGGAGACTGGCCACCCTGGATGCCCAGGGGTTCATCGATGATCTCAAAGACCGGCTGCGTGCCGAGGAGGATGCGAAACCGGCCCAACCAGCGGATCTCCGGCTGACAGAATCTCTGCCGTGATGCCCGTGATGGCCCTGAAGCAGTGCTGATCCCCGTTTGAAAATGAATCGGGCAGGGGAGGGGAGCCATGGCCGGTCTGGTGCAGCGCGGCTCGGTGACGTCTTCACCCATTGACCAAGGACGGCCCCACCTCCGCTGCTGGGCGTTGGACGTTCCGGGGCGCCGCCGAGCCAGCCTTGAGACGTTGAAACGGTGGGGCTGGCGGCCGGCGCAGGCTGAGGGGAGAAGGACAACCCAGCACACCGACGAGAGGCAGTGCGCGCGCGGCCACTGTGCTGCGTTCAGCGTGTGCTTGCGCTCACGGGCACGCTCAGTTTGAGTCCAAAGGCAGGCGTGAGCGACAGGCGGGCCAAGGCCTCCACCGAGACGTTGCCCGCATTCCAGCCCACCACCCCATGCACGTTGGCCAGGCGAATCGGCGAAAAAATAAAAGCAGGCAGGCTCGCGTCTGTGCCGGTCATGTCAAAACTGACGCCGGAGCCAAGGCCAGCGCCGTAATACGCTGTGCCGGTGCCCAGTGGCCCGCCTGCGCGCAGCAGCGTCAGATCAAGCAGCACGTTCGGTTTGGCCGAGCCCAGCCCGAAGTTGCCCTCAAGCGTGCCGCGCAGCAGCACGCCCCGGGTCCCCACTGGACCCTGGGCACTCACATGCACGCCGGCCAGGCCGCGCAGTTCAGTGGCGTCGACACCCGCCGAAGCCGCCTGTGCCGGCAGCAGCGCGCCCTGCAGGCCCAATCGAACTTCCGTGCCAGCCGCGTCTGCACAACCGAGCAAGCCCAGGGCGGCCACCATCAAGAGAGTGAACTTCATCGTGCGCCACTCTAGCGGCAGCGCCAGGGTCAGGGGAGTGGTCTGAGCGCCCCACCGTCACTCTGCTGGCAGATGACGAAGGGGAACCCTGGATTTCCCGGAGGCGACAGTGACGGAATACTGGTCCCGACTTTGAGGCGAGCCCCCCAGCAAAGGCTGACCGCCCAGTGGTGCACGGATTCCTGTGGAGGAACCCCTCAGGCTCCAGTCCACAGCAGGACCATTCCAGTTCCCTGAACTGCAGGACGCAGGGAGGGACCGCCCTCGCGCTCAGCCGGCTGATCGGCAGGACGGCCCGTGCCTTTCGCTCCCTGGGCTGACAGCGGACCTGGATCCTGCCAAAAAGCCCTTCGCTGCCCCGATGCCGCCTCGCCCCACGTGTGCATGACCCTGTAGGCCTCGGTGCGGCCCCAAGGACGCAGCCTGAGCGAATGGTTTCAGCCCGTGGACGGGTCCGGGGCTAAGCGGCTGCGGCCAGACGCGGGCTCTTGAGTCCAGGCCATGACCTCACGAATGATCGCGTGCCACTGCGCGTCATTTGGGCTGTGACCCATATCTGCGTGCTCCAGCAGCGGCGCGCCGGCGGCTGCCGCGTACTGGCGCCCCACTTCCGGCATGCAGATGCGGTCCTGTGTTCCCACCACCAGCAGGGCCGGCACCTGCAAGCCCGAGACATGGGTCACGGGCGAGCCTTCCCGCCACTGGGCGGCAGTCAGGACGGCGTCGTAGCAGCGCCTGAGCAGCCGCAGGGTGGTCCGCTCGTAGACGGCCTGCAGATCGGTCGGAGCGCTCACGGCCACCACGTGCGAGACGGAGCCTGCCGGCCTGCCGGGTCTCGAAGCCGTGAGGAGGGCACTCAGGCCACCCATGCTGAAGCCCAACAGCACCGGTGGGGCCTGAACCCCGGGCTGTGCGGCAAACCACGCCAGCATCCTTCCTACATCGGCCGGTCCGCTGTAACCGTAGTCGTCACAGCCCGCCGACCCCCGCCACCCGCGCTGTGACATGCTCAGCACCTGCCAGCCTGCCCCGTGCAGCAGCCGGGCCGGGCCGGCCATGGCGAGGGCATCCTGGCCCCAGCCGTGCAGCAGCAGGGCCGCCGGCGCCTGTCCCGGCTGCCGCCAGATGTAGCCGCCCAACTCGCCCACTGCCCCGGCAAGACTGACCCGCTCAGCGTCCGGCAAGGGGGGCAGGGACAGTCCGGGAATGGTCATGAACTCCATGGTTCATGGTGGCACGGGTAAAAGGCAAGCGAGTCGCAGAGCGACTCGGCTTCACTTGACCCCATGTCCTCTGTACCGGACATCTTAGCTTCAAGCCGCTCCTGATGCGTGAAACGGCGTGCTCAGTAGCCTGACCAACTCAGGTAACTCGGGCAGGTTCCACCGCAGCGCATGGCACAGCTGTTCCGCGCCA
>NZ_VDMO01000051.1 GCF_006335125.1 Deinococcus radiopugnans ATCC 19172 | reverse complement strand
AAATAAAAACGCCAAGGAAGAAAATTGGAGCTGTCAGAATGAAGATCCAGATGCCAACACAGACCAGCGCGTTCAGAGGTTTCCCTATCGAGGACGCCACTGTAGGTTCCATGCTCAATCCTACGCTCGCTGTCGTAGGTCGGTTGCATTGAGCGAGCGTTCATTCTGAGAAAGCGCTTCGCTCGCCGTTCTCTGACTTCTAGCAAGGGGTCTCCTCAAAAGGGGATCGGCAACTGCTGTTTGATTCTTTGCAGGAATCAGCGCAGCGGTTAAGCCGCTCTGGAAGCGCGTTCTTTGATTCGATAAAAGAATCAAACTATTTTTTGATTGTTCGCAGTGTTTCAGACATTGATTTGCTGCGTAGAATCAAAGCATGACTAGCAGAGGCGGCAAGCGGACAGGAGCGGGGCGCAAGCCGGGAGAGAATGTGACGGTGCGGGTGACCCTCCCGCGCGCCGTGTGGACGGCGGTGGAGGCCAGGGCCGTCCTGGAAGTCACCACACCGGGCGAGTTGCTGGCCGCCGCCTACCGGGCCGCCGCTGTCAATCCTGCGATTCTCAACATGCCGCCCGAGCCACAGCGCCTGGAAGACGTGACGGCGTTCCGGGTGCTGTCGTCCAGCATCACCCAGCGCACCCGCAACCGCCTGCGCTGGCCTGCGGCCAACTATCCACGCATGGAGGCCCTCTTAGCCCAGGGCGAAGTGATCCAGCTCATCCACGAAGATGGCAAGGACAAGTGGAACACCATCCAGGGTGAGACGATCCGTCGAGACACGCTGGTCAAACTGGCGCAGGCCGGCAACCTGGAGCCGCTGACCTGAAGTCAAAAGACCATCAGCAAAGAGGGGGTGCAGGGCCTTCGGATTGCGCTGAAGCAGCCAGGGGGAACGGAAAAAGCGGCCCGAAGGCCGCTTTGATTCCTTCAATATAGGGTGGTATTCAGACCCTGTCAAATCTATACACTGAGTCTAAGAATCTGTCGCCAAGGCTGATGCAGCCAGACAGCAGCCCAACAGAGGGCCAACAAAACTTCAACAGATCGCACCCCGCTTTGAGGCGGGGTGCTACTGTTGAAAACGAAGTGGATCACAGCGTATCCAGCGCTCTGATCCGGCTATCCCACCTCGAAGGAACACCACTACATGTCAAACCAACGACGGGAAAGCCTGACCCATAGGGTACGGCAGGAAGCCCCTAAATTTCTACCTTTGACTACCGTTGACGCATCTTTCACCCCTGAAAGAGCGGCAGCCAGCACCGACCACTTTTTAGCCATGAGTCGTGCCGCTCTCCGTGGAGAGCCGGTGGACGTGCGCCGCCCCAAGCCCCAGCCCAGCAAGCAGTTTCAGCAGCCGCGCCGCCCAGTCCCCGCCGCTACTCCCCCTGTGCTGATCCAAGACCAGGGCGAAGGCGAGGGCCTGCCCGTGACGGCCACGCTGGCGGAGATCGTCGAGCGCCGCGCTAAGAGCAAGGCGCACTACCGCCCCACCCGGAAGGCCACACCGCCCGCCGTGGAGGCCCCAGAGGGCGAGGACAGCGCCAGCGGCCCGGCGATCTGGCTGCTGGATGCCCTGCGGTTCTGCGAGGAGCAGGACGCCCAGGTGCAGGTCGAGCGGACCCAGATCTTCGTGAAGGAGCGCGTGCAGCGTCAGTCCTTGCCGCGCCTGTCCGAGCTGTTGGACCTGGAGCCATTCCGCCCCAAGCGCGGGAAGGGCTTTGGAACGGCTGGAGCGGGAGCGCTGGCCGCGAAGCTGCACGAGCTGGCCCGCATCTTCCTGGCCGCCCACCTGTACCTGTACAGCAAGGACGGCAAGCCCCCCAAGCAAGTCGTGATGCACCTGTGCGCGGAGATGCTAGCGAAGTCGCTGGGCATCTGTGACAACACGCTGCGTGAGTGGACCGCCCAGCTCCAGGCGACAGGTTACGTTTACGCCCGCCAGCACTTCACCAGCATGACCAACGAGAACGGCGTGTCCGTCACCGGGGTGGACGGCACGCTGTACGCCGTGCGCCTGGCCCCCGGCCACGAAGCCCGCCTGAGATACCGCGACTACAAACGCCAATACCGGGACCTGGACGCGGACCGGGCGGCAGGCCGCACGGCCTTCAACGCGATTGCCAACGCGAAGAAGCGATTCGAGGAAGCCAAGATTTTAGAGTGCGTCGTAGACGATGAAATTTTTATTGAGGGGTCACCTGATCCCGTGGGGCAAATGCAGGCAGAGATGAGCGAACAGCTCCGCCGCTGGGTCGTTATTCCAGGAAACGTCACGACACAAAACCCGTTGAAAGCTGACCCCGCAATAAACGACGCCGCCGAGGCCGAACGCCTCTTGCAGGGCGTCCAGGACGTGGTTCATGCCCTGCCCGCCCTGCTCGAAGCGCACAAGTCCAAGCGGGCCGCGCTGGTAGGCATGATGGGCGCGGCCCTGGCCCGCGATCTGAAGGACGCTCACAGCCGGTTGTACTACTGCAAAGTGATCTGGCAGGCATGGCAAGCGGAGATCGAGGGGCGCGACGGCTTGCAAGCGCTGGCGGCAGAATTGCAGCGCCTGGAGGTGGACAGACGCGAGTGGAAGGGCCTGAGACGCCCCGCAGCACTGCTGGCAAGCCGACTTCGAGCGGCATAACAGCGGAATTGCTCATTCTTCTAAAGGATTGTCTGAGTCCACATGGCGCTATGAATTCAGTATTATTCAAGCGAGGTGAATATAATGCGTAAACTTTCAAAAAGCCTAAAGGATTTTGGCGCAGAGCTTCTGAGGGATTTGGATAATACTATGTACTCTCCTACTTCTATGTTATGGACTGACTCACTAAGACCTGGAGAATGGGCATTAGTTATAGGTACAATGCATGCCAGATTGCCAGTTGGTATGAACCAAGAGGAATTCGACAGTATACAAAATAGAATGAGCGCTGATATAAGCAGAATTATTCAGGAAAGCGCTTTAGAAAATCCAAATTTTGATGTTATAGCTATATCCCCACGAGACCCATTTCTTGTGAAACTCCAAACCTCTGTCTCTACAGGGATGGATGCTATAGACGGAATTGATGCCAATAACATTAATATAGAAGGCATTGGTGTAAGCAATAATTACGTTTATAGATTACATATTTGACGATGACTAAATCTAGCGTGAATAGAGATTCTACCCGAATAAAACCCCCTAATTTTCTCTTGCCTAATTCCAGTTAGGCAAGAATTTCTAGACTTTGGAGATATCTTAATTCAATGTATATAGCATTAAGAATATTAAATCCTATTAGCTGGAAGGTTACTAAAAGTGATCCACTTCTATGGCCCGTAAGTGAACGAAGCAACTTGAGAATGCTTGATCCAATGTTTACTCAGTATTTGAGTATAAATCACGATGACTATCCATTTGGAAAAGGCAGCGGTACTAATGTCTGCGTGGTTAGAGACGGCCAATATTATGCTATAAATACAGATATAATATTAGAATTTGATGATCCCTCAGAAAATATTTACGATATGCAAGAAATTTTCTCAGATCTGCTTAGCAGGGTAGCTTTTAGAACTAAGCAGTTCAGAATAGCTAGGCCAAAATATGATTTTATGCTACATGGTAGCGGATTCGTTCCGCTAGAAAATACATGTATAGAAATCGTGCCCGTTAAAGCTGCAATAACGGATTTTCTTATAAAAACTGCTATTTCTAATGATGATTTTCAAGAAATATTAAAAGATCCAAAAGAAAAAGATGTATATACGGGGATATTTCTATCCGCAATAGATAGCTATTTTGATGGTGACTATACCAATACCTTCTTGTATTGTGGTATGGCTTGTGAAATTGCATTAGGTTTATCCTGTGATATAGATTATCAGCAGGCAGTAGATGAGCATAAAAGTGGCATTATAGGTAGATTTAGAATAGAAAATATAACTACAGCTAAAGGTATAATTTTTAAGGATCCAATATACGAGCATTTAAAGAATGCTAGTTTTCCAGTTAAATTGAGAAGCCTACTCTTATATTGTAAAGGAAAATCGTTATTTATCGATAAAGAAAAGTTATTTAGCACTATAAGTAAAATATATCTTACAAGGAACAAAATTGTACATACAGGTAGTGTAGAGGAAGAGAAAAATGCATACTCTATAAATCAGAAAAATGCTTTAGAAGCCATTGCAAATGTTGCAGAGTTTCTTAAGTGGCTTGATCTAGATGATAATTTCCCAACCCCTCAAAATGTTGATGGGGAGTTGAAGTGGATTCTAACTAGATAGATCTATCTTACTTATTTTAAGAGAGAAACTCATGGCGAAACGACCGAAACGAATGTTCCCTCCAAAATCGAGTGCGGTGCTGCTGTGTCTGTCTCTTACTGAACAGCGGCAGAGCGAGATCTACGCCCGACTGACGGCCTCTGGGCATACGCTGAGACTTTCGCAACTCCAGCAGGTGCTGGACACATTGACGAGTGATGGGCTGGTGGTGACGAGAAGAGGCTGGCGAGGGGCTTACGTTCATCGCTTGGCGGAGGGTGAAGCCGTCGAAGTGGCCTTGAATGAAGCATGGGCCAAAGCTGAAAAGGAGCAGGGCCGGAACGAGAAGTCTGAATCCTGACCGCGCCGAAGCCCCAGCAAAAACAGGCCTTGGCCGATCAGATTCTGTCCCTGTAGTGCAGTTACGCAAGATTAGCACTGTCGTGCATCTTGCCTCTAGAACTGCGTTCCAGAGGGGAAAAACCCGAGCGCTCTCCATTCCTAATTCGTGCAGCTTTTTTGGCGTACGCTGGAGTATGACGAAGACCGCTGGAAGGCCCCGCCAGAAGCCCCAGAGGGTGACTGTGACCCTCGAACCGCACCACGCCGCCGAGCTGCAATTGATGGCGGACGAGGCGGGGGTCAAGCTCTCGGCCTTCTGCGCCCACGTCCTAGAGCGCTACAGCCTGCAAGACCGGCAGGTGATGACAGGAGACATTCTCAAGCTGGCCTTCGAGCAGCAGACTGAACTGATGCAGCAGAACATCCGGGTGGCCTTGAACGAGCAGATGAACCGGGTGCGCTCCCTGCTGGCCCGCACCAGTCTGGAAAGCGGGTCGACGAAGCAGATGGTGGGGCTGCTGGTCAAGGACACCTTCGGCAAGGACAAGGGACCGGAGTACATCGAGCGGGCCTGGAACTTCGCGGTCCACCAACTCAAGGAACCCACCCCTCAGATTCGCGCCGCACTCAGCGAGCTGGCGGCTGGCATGGGGAACGATGACCCCGGCCTCCTCCTGAAGGTGCGCGAGTCGTCCGAGCAGATGACGGCGGGTCTCAAGGACGTGCAGGCCCTGACCGCCCAGGTGCAGGCCCTCCAACAGCAGCAACAGCAGCTCGTGAACTATCTCGGCACCCTCAACCAGCAGGTGAAGGAGGCCCGGAACGCGATGGTGATGGCGACCCACAAGCTGGAGGACACCGAGGAAGACCTGCGCAACAAGCCCAAGGGCTTCTTCAACCGCTGATGGCCCGCTCTCTAGGCAGCACCCAGCGGGTGGTGCGCTCGATCCCGGACCGCAGCGGCCACAACTACACCAAGACCAGCGCCGGGGGCAAGGCGCGCGCCGCCAGCGCCACGCGCTACATGGACGAGAAGGAGCGCACCCAGCTCTACACCCTGGAAGACGGCCTGCTGAGGGAAACGGAGCGGGTGGAGGCCGCCGCCCGCATCGAGGACACCACGACCAAGTATCAGCAGCACCTGGTCTTCACCACCCAGCTTCCAGGGGAGGCCGAGGTGGACCGGCAGCGCGCGGCCCTCCTGGTGGCTCAGGCGGTGCAGGAACGCCGCCCCGACGCCGAGATTTACGCGGTGGCCGTCCATCAACAGGACGGGGGGAATGTCCACGTCCACATCTGCTTCGGGACGGACACCACGCTCCGGCGGGGGGCCGAAGGGGATCTGGTGCACTTCCAGCACCAGGCGTACGAGCTGGAACGGCATCTGGGCCGCGAGCTGGGTCTGTACCAGGAGCAGCACCAGGACCGGCACCATCACCAGGGCGAGGACCAGCAACAGGAGCGCAGCGGCGGGCGCACGCTGGAACTGGACCCGGAGGATTACGGCAGCGGGGCACGGCGACAGCGTGAACGCGAGCAGGAGCGCCAGTACGACAGAGGCTGGGAGCGGTAATGAGGACAGCAGCGCGCTGGCCCAGTGCAGGTGTTAAGACGAGCCAGAAGAGCAACCGCGCGAAGGGATAAACATCGCCACCCGCCTGGCGTCCTGAAAATTCAGCGCCGAGCCAGCTTTGAGCTTGCCTGTCGTACAACCACTTTTCAGGACGCGGTGATCAATGCTGACCTGTCCACCCTGGAAGGTCAGGCTGTACGTCACGTCTTGCCGAATATTCAGGCGTCCATTAACGCTGAACGCCTTCAGGCTGTAGCTGTCGCGGCCCGTGCGTTCCTGAGACAGCAGCGTGCGGAAACTGCCCCATGACACCGGGGCGGCGCTGGTTGGACTGAGGAGAAACGCGGCGAGGAGCGGGAAGAACCACGCTTTCATGCAACCTCCAGGGGAAGGGACGTGAATGCAGTGTAGTGGTCAACGCATGGATGGGCACAGGGAACTTGTTCAGCAGGACCCCGCATCTATGCTGGTGTCGTGGGCGGCCAGAGCATGTGGGTGTCAGGTTAGGCTCTAGACCCGCGTCTCAGACTGTCAGACAAGTCCCAAAATAACCCTAAGCTGACACTTTTTTGCCCTCTGCCTGACGTCAGGTTGGGGTATACCCAAAACTGACAGTCGATCAGTCTCCCGCCGAAAGCATTCTGATGGGTCAAGGCTCAGCGGCCTATCAATTGGCGAAGAGGCCCAGGATGATCTGCACGACGTCCCAAATAAAAACGCCAAGGAAGAAAATTGGAGCTGTCAGAATGAAGATCCAGATGCCAACACAGACCAGCGCGTTCAGAGGTTTCCCTATCGAGGACGCCACTGTAGGTTCCATGCTCAATCCTACGCT
>NZ_VDMO01000050.1 GCF_006335125.1 Deinococcus radiopugnans ATCC 19172 | reverse complement strand
GAGGGTCTTGGGCTGGATCCGGGCCGTGTTGAAGCGGAGGTTCGACGGGTCGGGGAGGAAGACCTGGTAGTCCATGACGAATGATGCGCCTGGACTGATGCTGCATCACCAAATGTGCGGAAGTTCCGGGCCGACTGCGGATGCCGGTGGCCCTACGGGCCAACCACGCGGCCTGCGACGGCTTTCACATCGCGCAGTTTTACCAGGAACTGCAACGCGAGCTGGACACCTTCATGGCCCCGGCCTAGCCTTCCACCGGCACGCGTCGTGCGCCGTCCTCGGTTTGACGGATGCTCAGGACGCGGCTGGCCCCGCTGCCGTCGGTGGTCACGCCCCACAGGGCGGTGGCAACTTCCATCGTGGCCTTCTGATGCGTGACCAGCAGGAACTGTGCGCCGCGCGCGCTGAAACGCTCCAGAAAGGCGGTGAAGCGGCGGATGTTGGCCTCGTCCAACGGGGCGTCCACCTCGTCCAGCACGGCCAGAGGCAACCCCCCAGCACCCTCTTGTAGACCACTGCCGTCGCCGCCCGCATGGTTCAGCGCGAACAGGAAACCCAGGCCCGCCATGGTGCGCTCCCCGGCGCTCAGCAGGTTGAGGTTGCGGGTGCGCTTGCCTTTGGGCTGCACAGCCAAGCGCAGGCCCGTCAGTCGGCCCGAGTCGTCGCTCTCCCCTTCCAGCTCGCCCTCCCCGCCCAGCAGCTCGGCGCTGTATTCGCGGAAGGCGGCGTTTACGCGGCTGAAGGCGGCGCGGGTGGCCTTCCCTTCGGCGTCCTGCAACTCGCCCAGATGGGCGCGCAGTTCGGCGGTGGCGCTCTCGGCGTCCTCGGCCTCGGCCCGCTGGGCGGACAGTTCGGCCAGCTCGGCAGCATGATCGGCCTCGGCGCGGGCGTTGACGGTGCCCAGCGTCTCCAGTTCGGCGCGGGCGCGGGCCAGTTCCGCCGTCCACTCGCGCGGGGTGCCGGGTGGGGTGCAGCCGGCGGGCAGCGGCTCCAGGCTGCCCTCGCGGCGGGCGATCAGCACGCGCAGATCGTCCAGGCGGGCGCGGACCTTGTTCTGGGTGCCGATCAGGTTGGCGTAGGCGGCGGCAGCGGCCTCGCGGGCGGCCTCGGCGCGGGGGAATTCGGCCTCGTCCAGTTCGCCCAGCGCGGCCTCCCGACGGGCAAGTTCGGCGGCGGCGGCGCTCAGGTGGGCGTCCTGGGTGGCGGCGGCCCCGGCGTTGGCATTCAGGCGGGCGCGAAGATCGGCGGCGCGGATCTGGGCGGACTCGTAGGCCCGCCATGCGGCAGATAACTCGCGGGCCAGGGCCAGCGCCTCGGCAGCTTCCCGCTCGGTGGCCCGGCCCGTTTCGGCGGTGTGCCGGGCGGCGGTCAGCTCCGTTTCCAGCGCAGCTACATCTGGCAGGTCCAGTACAGAGGTGACCTCCTGTTCCGGTCCCAGCCGTGCCAGCAGGCGGTCGCGGTTTTCACCCAGACTGCGGATCTGTGCGGTCAGTTCGGTCACGCGGCGTTCGGCATCGCGTTCCTCGCGGGCGGCGCGTTCGCGGGCGGCCAACAACCCATCGTGGCGCTCGTCGCCGCCGCCCAGCGTCAGCCTCAACCGCTCCAACTCCGCCGAGAAGCGCGTACCCAGCGCGTCGGCCTCCTCCAGTTCCGCCTCCAGCTCCTGAAAGCGGCGCTGATCCCCTAGGACGCCCGCACCGCTGTCGCGCAGTCTGCCCCCGGTGATGGCCCCGCCGGGTTCCACCAGCTCGCCATCCAGCGTGACCAGACGCGGGCGGTTGCTGTGAGAGCGGGCAATGCGGTTGGCGGCGCGCAGGTCCTGCACCACCAGCGTGTCGGCCAGAATCGCCTGGCCCACCAGCGGCGGATCGCTGGGGCACAGGTCCGCCAGATTGCCCACCACACCCAGTTCGTGCAGAAACTGGGCGTCGCGGCGGGGGCGGGCGCGGATCAGGTCCAGCGGCAGGAAGGTGGCCCGCCCGCCGGAACGCTTCAGCTCCTCGATGATGTCGCGGGCATCGTCGGCCCGGTTCACCACCACCTGCTCCAGCCGCCGCCCCAGCGCCGCGCCGATGGCCGTTTCATATTCAGCCGGCACGGTCAGCAGGTCCGCCACCGAACCCACGATGCCGGGGTGGTCCAGCCGCAGGGCGTTGCGGGCGCCCTCGCCGTAGCGGGCGTAGCTGTTCAGGGCGGTTTGCAGGCGCTCGCGCTCGCGCCTCAAGGGGGCCACGCTGGCGTTCACGCGGGCCAGCTCATTGGTCAGGTGGCGTTCCTGGCTCACGGCGGCCTCGCGTTCGGCGGCCACCGCGGCGTACTGCGCTTCGGCGTCTTCGCGGGTGTGACGCGCGGTGGTCAGGCGTTCGGTGGCGGCTTCAAGGCCTTCAGCCGCCGCTTCCAGATTCCCCTCGGCCCGCTCCAGCTCGGCGCGCAGGGTTTCGCGGCTGGCCTCAGTGCGGGCCAGTCCCTCGGCGGCGCGGGCAGCCAGCGTGCGGGCGCGGGTGAGTTCGGCGTCCAGGGTACGGGCGCGGCGTTCGGCATTCTCGGCGTCGCTACGAATCCGGGCGGAGGCGGCTTCCAGCGCGGCCAGATCGGGCGCGGGCTGGGCCGGGGGTGACGTGGGAAGGCTGGCGAGTTCGGCCTGTAAGCCCTCGGCCTCGCCCCGCAGGTGAGCGCGGTAGCGTTCGGCCTGGGCGTGGGCGTCGCGGGCAGCCCTGAGGGCATCCAGCGCTCCGGCGTGCGCGTCCCGGCGGGCGCGGGCGTCCTGTGCCGCCTCGCGGGCGCTTTCCACCCCGGCAGCAGCAGTCTGGACCTCGGCGGCGAGGGAGGCACTCTGAATATCGAGCTGTGCTGTCTCGGCCCGCGCTCCGGCGATCTCGCGGTGGAGGGCCGCCTGACGTTCGCGCTTCAGGGCGTCTTCCAGGGTCAGGGTCCGCAGTGTCAGCTCACGCCAGCGGCGGGCCTGCGTGGCGGCGCGTTCCAGCCGCGAGACGGCGGCCTCCCGTTCACCGAGCAGCAGGCGCAACTGGGCCAGATGGCTGTCGGCATCTTTCAAGCGTGCCTCGGTCTCCTGGCGGGCACTGACGGCGCGGGACAGCCCGGCGGCCTCCTGAACGTGGCCCAGCAGCGTGCGGCCCTCGGCGCCCACCACGCCGCTGACCTCGCCCTGGCCGATCACCGCCAGCCCGCCCGGCCCCAGCCCGGT
The DNA here is from genome assembly GCF_006335125.1 of Deinococcus radiopugnans ATCC 19172. NCBI lineage: Bacteria > Thermotogati > Deinococcota > Deinococci > Deinococcales > Deinococcaceae > Deinococcus > Deinococcus radiopugnans. Next base: position 4,929 of record NZ_VDMO01000050.1, on the reverse strand, counting down.
GCCGCGCAGGGCGGCCTGCACGTCGCGGGCGCGAACCGGCTTGCCGTTCAGGTCCTGCTCGCTCGCGCCGTCGCGGTAGATACGGCGCGACAGGTTGACCCGGCCTTCGGGGGTCTGCAATTCCAGCTGCACCTCGGCCAGCCCGTGCGGCGCCTTGCCGCCGCTGCCGTGGAAGATCAGCTCGCTGCCGCGCCCCGCCCGCAACTCGCGCGCCCGCGCCCCGTGGGTGACCCAGCGCAGGCCCTCCACGACGTTGCTCTTGCCGCTGCCGTTGGGACCGATCACGGCGCTGACGCCGGGGCCGAACTCCAGCCGGGTGCGTTCGGCGAAGCTCTTGAAACCTTGCAGGGTGATGGAACGCAGCATGGCTTCGCGTCCAACCGTCAGACCGTTCGACGGTTGGACATCCTCCCCCTATTCATCGGCGCAGTCCTGCCGCGTGAACGGATTGCGCAGGTCGATCTGGCCCAGCGTGTCTACGGGCTCGCCGTTCAGGACGAAGGTCACGTCGTCGCCTCGCGTGTCGAGCAGCGTGCGGGTCAGGGTGCACAGCAGCATGCGCTCGCCGCTGGGACCGTAGCGCAAGCCCGCGTAGGCGGCGGGCAGGTCCACGTAGTAGTGCGGGCCGCGCAGGTAGACCTTGGGGGCCGCCGTGCCCGCCGGAACCACCGCCAGGTTGGCTGAGCTGTTGGGGCCGCCCGCCCAGACGTTCAGGGCGGCCTGGGCCACGGCGCGCGGGTTGCTCTGGGTGACCTGCACGGTGCGGGTCTCGGCCTTCATGCTGCGGACCTGCGGATCGGTGAAGTACACCTGCACCTTCATGGCGGTCCGCTCGGCCAGTTGCAGCTTGGGTGCCTCGGGCGGGGTGGGCGGTTTCTGCACCGTCTGATACGCCAGCACGGCGGCGGCCAGCAGCGCGGCGCTGATCACGTTGAACAGCGAGAACACGCGGCGGATCACTGTCCGGCTCCGGCCAGGGCACCGACGTTGGCGTTGTTGTTGGCGCGGGCGGTCAAGTAGGTGGCCACCGAGCGCGCCACCGCCACCGACAGCGCCTGCAGGCGACGCTCGACGCTCAGGTTCGCCAGGTCCTTGGAATTGCTGGCCCAGCCCAGTTCCAGCAGCAGCGCGGCCTGCGGGGCCTCACTCAGGGTCATGACCCGCGACAGGCTGCCCTGCCCCGCCGTGATGTTGCCGCCCTTGAGTTCGCCGCGCAGCAGTTCGCTCAGCCGGCGCGTGCCGCCGGTATCGCCCACCACCAGCGAGCCGTAGGGCAGCGCGGTGCCCACCCGCACCCCATTGACCAGCTGCGACGGCGAGCGGCCCGTCGGTTCGTACACCGTCACGCCGCCGCGGGTCGAGCCGGGAAAGCGGCCCAGGTCCAGCGCCAGGTACACGTCGCTCTGGCGGGCCAGCTGCTGCTTCTGGTCGCGGTTCAGGGCGGTGGCGCTGTCGCGGGTGACCTGCACCTGCCAGCCGGCCTTGGTCAGCATCTCGGCGGCCCGGCGGGCCACGTCCAGGGTAGGGTCACGGCCGATGCCGGCGGTCTTGACCGGGTCCAGCACGATCAGCGGGCGCGTGACCCGCTCCAGGATGGCCGGACTGCCGCGCGGAATGCCCGGTCCCAGGTCCAGCACCACCCGCGTGCCGGACGGACGGACCACCTTGTAGACGCGGTAGCCGCTCGCGGCGGTGATCGGGGCGCTCACGATCAGGTCGTCGCCGTCGCGGCTGACCTCGGCGGACGGCAGGAAGGCGCCGCGCGTGGTGTACTTGCGGGCCTCGCCCTTGACGCCGCGCAGCCGCACCACCACCCGGCTGCCGCGCGCCTCGTCGGTCAGCGACACGTCGCGGCTGAGGTCCAGCACCAGCCGGTCACTGTCCTGGCCCGCGCGGCTGCTGACGCCCAGCAGTTGCGGCGGCACCAGCGTCAGCTTGCCCTGCTCGTAGCGGGCGCCCAGCCCGGTGGCCAGGGTGGACAGCGGCAGGTACACCGCGCCGTTCACCCACGTCGCCGCCTGCCCCTGAAGCCGGCGCGTGTCGATCTGCACGGTGTTGAAATCCGTGGTGGCGCGCTCCTGATCCAGATCGATGGGCAGCAGCAGGGTGTGGCCCAGCCCGCTGATGCGCATCACCGAACCGTCACGGACCACGGACACCAGCTTGCCCACCGCGTCCACATTCACGTACTCGGCCCCGTACAGCCCGATGCTCTCCACCTGCTGGCCCGCCAGGTTCAGCTTGCCGTAGGTGATTTGCGCGCCGGCCAGACCGGCCAGCAGCAGCGCCGCCGCCAGCAGGGGCCAGGACCGCCACAGACCGCTCCCCTTGCCAGCGCCGCCCCACCCGCGCCACCCCGAAGAAAGGCGCTTCACAGGGACCGCAGCTCCCGCTGCACGGTCTTCTCGGCCTCGGCGCGGCGCTTGTCATGCAGCTTCTTGCCACGTGCCAGCGCCAGTTCCACCTTGAAATACCGGCCCTTGGCGTACAGCCGGGTGGGAATCAGCGTCAGCCCCTTTTGCTCCAGGCCGCGCTTCATTTTGGCGATTTCCTCGCGGTGCAGCAGCAGGCGGCGGGTGCGGCGCGGCTCGTGGTTGTTGTAGGTGGCCTCGGTGTAGGTGGGAATGTACAGGCCTTCCAGATCGACGTTCCCGCCGGCCAGCCGGGCAAAGGCGTCGCGGAAGTCGACGCCCCCGGCGCGGATGCTCTTGACTTCACTGCCGGTCAGACTGATCCCCGCCTCGAAGCGCTCCAGCAACTCGTACTCGTAATGGGCGCGGCGGTTGGTATACACGCCCCGCAGTCTAGCAAAGCTGCCGCGCGGTGGTCTGGCATCTTCACCGCTGTCGGGCAGGACGGGAGGGGCCGAGGCCACACCACGCCTGTCCCCGGCCAGTCACCGTGCAGCTTCAGCCGCTTCATCTTTCTTGCGAGTGGGACGCCTGTCCCTTAAATATACTTTTTAAAGGCATATTTTACGGCCGAGGAAATTATGCTGACACCCGATCAACTGTCCATCGTCAAAGCCACCGTTCCCGCACTCGAGGCGCACGGTGAGACCATCACCCGTCACTTCTACGCGTCCATGTTCGCCGCGCACCCCGAACTGCTGAACATTTTTAATCCCGCCAACCAGAAGACTGGCAAGCAGGCCCGCAGCCTCGCGGCGTCGGTGCTGGCCTACGCCGCCAACATCGATCACCCCGAGCGCCTGGGCGGCATGGTGGGCCGCATTGCCCACAAGCACGTCAGCCTGGAAGTGCTGCCCGAGCACTATCCCATCGTGGGCGAGCACCTGCTGGGCGCGATTGCCACCGTGCTGGGCGACGCCGCCACACCGGAGATCCTGGACGCCTGGGCCGCCGCCTACGGTCAGCTGGCCGACATCATGATCGGCGTGGAGCGCGGGATGTACGCGGGGGCCGCGCAGCAGCCCGGCGGCTGGCCCGGCTTCAAGCCGTTCCGGGTGGTGAAGAAGGTGCAGGAAAGCCGCGTGATCGCCTCGCTGGTGCTGGCGCCGGTGGACGGCCAGCCCCTGCCGCCGTTCCAGCCGGGCCAGTACCTGAGCCTGCAGGTGCGCGTGCCGGGGGGTGAGACCACCCAGATCCGCCAGTACAGCCTGTCGGACGCGCCCAACGGCCAGACCTACCGCATCAGCGTGAAGCGTGAGCTGGCGCCCGAGCATGACCCCTTCGCGCCCGGCGGCCTGATCTCCAACCATCTGCACGACGACGTGGGCGTGGGCGACGAGTTGCTGGTGCACACGCCCGCCGGGGACTTCGCGCTGCAGGACTCGGATCGCCCGGTGGTGCTGCTCAGCGGCGGCGTGGGCATCACCCCGATGCTGAGCATGCTCCACGCCCTGGCGGCGGGCAACTCTGAGCGCCCCGTCCTGTTCGTCCACGCCGCACTGGGACGCTGGCACCACGCCTTCCGCGATCAGGTTAACGCGCTGGCGCAGGCCCACCCGAACATCCGCAAAGTCGTGTACTACACCGACGTGACCGACGAGGATCTGGCCGGCGAGCACCACGACGAGACCGGGCTGATCCGCCTGGAAACGCTGCGCCCGTACCTGCCGGCAGGCGAGGCCGAGTTCTACTACTGCGGCCCCGAGGGCTTCACCCGCGCGGTGGAGGGGATTCTGGATCGCCTGCACGTCCCCGCCGAGCGCCGCTTCACCGAAACCTTCGGCCCCAGCCAGGACTTCGCCCCGGTGCTGACGGCGTAGGCCGCCGAACGCTAGACTCCAGCAAGCCGCCCACCCCAGAGAACATCCGGTCAGGACGCCGGGTGTTCTTTTGCCCGCAGACCCGCCTGCCCAGAGAGGTTCCCCATGCAGTTGACCCGCTTTACCGACGTCTCGCTGCGCGTGCTGATGCATCTCGCGCGGCTGGCGCCGGGTCAGAGCGCCACCACCCAGGAACTGGCGACGCTGTACAACGTGCCGTATAACCACCTGAACAAGGCGGTGCACCACCTGAGCAAGGCGGGGTGGGTGGCCGCCAGCCGGGGGCGCGGCGGCGGGCTGCGGCTGGCGGCAGCGCCTGGCGAGCTGCGGGTTGGCACGGTGGTGCGTTCCACCGAACCGCCCGGCGACGTGATCGACTGCGTTTCGCAGGCCTGCCCGCTGCGTTTCGACTGCGCGCTCAAACGGGCGCTGGACACGGCGAAGCAGGCGTTTTACACCACGCTCGACGGCTACACCCTGGCCGACGTGGCCGGCAGCCCGGCGTTGCTGGCGCTGGCCTGACGGGCAAGTCTCTATTCAGAGAGACGAAAGAGGCCGGGCGTGGATGGAAGGTAGTTGGCTGGAACTATGCCCGACAGGGGACGCCCTGCGGCTGTGATAGCCAGTCCCGCACCTTCCAGACGTGATCGGTCAGCCCGATCGTCATGGCCGGTGTGCGCTGGAGATACAGCTGACGT
>NZ_VDMO01000049.1 GCF_006335125.1 Deinococcus radiopugnans ATCC 19172 | reverse complement strand
CATCAGCTACGCGGTGCGGGGCATGGGCCATGTGCGCGGCCACTTGGCTCAGCATCCCCCATCCACCCTGGCCTTGAGCAGCGTGACGGTCATGGAAATCGAGTTTGGGCTGGCCCAGGCGCCGGCCAAACGCGCCGCCGTGGAGGCGACCCTGTCGCTGTGGTTGCCCAGGGTGGCGGTGCTGGACTACGGACCAGGGGACGCCCGCGTGACGGCCAGCATCCGGGCCGCCCTCAAAGCGCAGGGGACACCGATTGGCCCGTATGACCTGCTGAACGCAGGCATGGCACTGGCGCGCGGCCTGACCTTAGTGACCCACAACGGCCGCGAGTACCGCCGGGTGGCCGGCCTCCTGGTGGCCGACTGGGTGGATGACGAGCTGACCTGAGTCTTTGTGGCCAGGGCAGTGCCTGTTTCTTCGATGGCCGCCGCTCAGGCTATGGCCCGGGAATCAGCATTGAGGGGAGATTGACTTGTTACCCTGAAGCCATGTGGGACGCTGCGCCAGATCAAGACTATCCACCTGGTCAACCGGACGAACAGGCTAGGACGCTGACCAAGACCGGCGTCAAGGCGCGGGGTTGGACCGATAAAATGATCCGCGAGCTGTTGGGTGAACCCGATGAACGCCGCCCAAACCCCCGGTATTCAGGGCGTGCGGATTATCTGCTGTACTTGTTGGAGCGGGTTGAGGAAGCTGAACGGACCGACGCCTTTTTCGAACTGCTGGACCAGAGTGAACGGCGCAAGGACAGAGGTGCCGTGGCAGGAGCCAAGACCGCTGAACAGCGCCTCGCTAAAATTCAGGCACAGATCGAAGCCTTTGACATCGTGCTGCCTGACCTGACACCGGATGAACTGGTGCTTCAAAGCTGTGCCTCGTACAACGCTTGGGCCGTATCCAATGGGCTAGAGCGGAAGCCGATCACGCCCAGGAGTGATTCACAGGCGCTGACGATGGTACGCGTGAGCTTTCTGCTGCATGCCACACCGGGTTATCGCGAGCTGTTCGCCAAGCTCTGGAAACAACCCGGAGCGGCAGAGGCACGTCGACGATTGAACGAGCGCATCTATCAGGTGATTGCCACAACCTACCCGGAGTTCACAGTGGAATGCGAGCGGCAGAACAAGCGCAAACTCTTTCCCACCCCAAAGCAGCAGGCCCAGCGGGAACGAATGAGTGTCGCAAGGCGGGACGCCAAACGCGAGAAGCGCCGCTGAGCGTGGCTGATCAAGTCTATGGAGAATCAGAAAGCGGCCCGGAGGCCGCTTTGATTCCTCCAATATAGGGCGGTATTCAGCCCCTGTCAAATGTATGCACCGAGTCCAAAAAGCTGTCGGCAAGTCCCAGATCGTCATACAGCAGCCCAACAGAGGCCCAACAAAACCCCAACAGACAGCACCCCGCTTTACGCGGGGTGCTACTGTTGAAAACGAAGCGAGCCAGCGACGCGGCAAACGTTCTGACTCTGCTACCCCAACTCGAAGGACGAACTCTCTAGTGAACAACCAACGACAGGGCAGCCGTACCGATAGCGTACGGCAAATCTCCAGCAGATTTCTAGTCTCCGACACTCTTGAAGCCGCTCTCACCCCCAGTCAAGCCCGCTACAGCGAGTGGGGCCGCGCCGCCCTGCGTGGGGAGCCGGTGGCCGCCCGCCGCGCCCAAGTGCAGCCCAGCAAGCAATTCCAGAAGGTCAGCCGCCCGGTCCCCGCCGCCACCCCCTCTTTGCTGACCTTAAACCAGGGTGAAGCCCAGGCCGTGCCCGCCCTGCTGCCGGAGATCGTCGAGGAGACTCGCCGCCGCCTGGCGCAGCAGGCCCGCGACAACCGGGAGACGCGCCGGGCCGAACAGCGCGCCCGCTTCCACCAGCTGGTGACCGCGCCCACCGACGAGGCCGCGCCGGACTTCGTGATGCCCGCCAATCTCCAGGAGAGCCGCCAGCGGGCCAGCGGAGAGGTGCAGGTCACCTTGCCCCATCCGGTGGCTGCTGGGCCAGCCTGGGGCGAGCTGAGCGCCGAGGAAGTCCTGAAGTCGGTGCCGTGGCTGAGCAAGGGTGCGCGCAAGCTGTTCCTGGTGCTGCACATGCTGGCCGTCGCAGCAGCCCAGGGCCGCCGTTACCGGGTGATTCCCTCCTCGTCTGCCTTCCACATGCCCCAGCTGTTGCTGGCCGCCGTCCTGAAGTACACGCCCCGCCACCTGCGCCGCCTGGCCCAGGAGCTGGAGAGCGCCGGACTGATCGACGGCGGGGCGCACGCCTCGAAGATCCGCACCAAGCTGGGCAGCCACCGCAATCTGTGGGACGGCTCGATCTGGGCGGTCAAGCTGCGGCCCAGCACCTGCAATGCGTACCTGTCCCCCGACGACTGGCGGCACGAGTGGCGGGACTTCCAGGCGGACTTAAAGACCGGCAGGACGGCAGAAAAAATAATGTCCTATCTAAAGACCTGTGAGGGTTTGGGGCGACAGGAGCATGTCCTGAAAACCTGGGCCGTTAATCCCAATGCGAAAATGACTTCGTTGTCTTTAGAGCGGACATTTCAGGCCGAAGAGAAAATGAGCCTCCAGGACACGGTTTACGCCCTGCCCCTAATCGGGGAGATGAGCGACTTGAAGCGCGCCGGAGCCATCGGCGCTGCGGCCTCGGTGATCTCGCACGCCCTGGGCGACAGTCACAGTCGAAGATTCTGGTGTGGGTTGCTGTGGGCAGCCACCCGGAACGGCTCTTTGGAGGTGTTCGCGGCCCAGTTGCTGCGCTTGCTGGCGGATGTGCAGGAATCCAGCGAGCTGCGAAACCCCGGCGCGCTGTTCGCGGCCCGTCTTCGCAGCGCCTGACCTTCGGGGACCGCGCCCGAAGGCCAGCCCCTGCTCAGCCCGGCTTGAGGGTGATTACGCCCTGAGCATATGTCCGCATGAGGACATCTGTTGAGAGCGTAAAATACCCTCTGACTCGTCTCACTTTAGGAGAGGGAACAGCCCCGATCTCCACGCTAATTCTTATTCCAACCTCGAACCTATATGCTCAGATGCCTCTATCTTCGTAAACTATCATATCTGATAAGAATCTAGCCTGATCTAAAACATCTTCCTTAATGTGAGAATCTAATTTACTGTTTTTCGATACAGATGTCAAGGCATCTTCAATTGTTTCAAATTCTTCTCTGATAACTTCCTCTAAGCTAGAGTAAGATACGACAACCTTTTTGTTCTCTACGAAGATATTTAATTTAATTCCACTGAAATAGTCACTTGCAGATATCATGCGTCTCCTTTGTGTTTCGGCACGGCCAGGATGAAGAAACTTAGGTCATGTGTCTCTGAGAGCTAGCAGGGTCACTGACCCTAGAGTTAAGAAGTGTTATCGCTGGGGTCTATATCAAATTCTACCCGGATAAAACCTTATCTTTTTCTCTGACCTAATCCTAATTAGATCAGGGGCGACGTTGCGAGGCATCAGAAGTTATCGAGGGGAAGTCAGAGCTGGAGGAGTAGCTGTTGGGAGAGGACGCAACTCAGATGATGTAGCTGAAGTTGTATTGGGAGAGCCTCCCTCCACAAACTCCCCAGTGATGGTGCCGCCCTCGGCCTTGATCGCGTAAACCTCGTTGCGGTCGAGGTCGTACAGGATTATTCCGGCGCGCAGGGTGTCGCCGCCCTTGACGCTCACGGCGGGTCGCTCCGGCGTGCCGATCAGGCGGGCCAGGTTGGCCGCGTCGTCGTACTCCACCCGCCCGGCCCGACTGACGCGCCCGCCCTCGCTGTTCAGGACCACGTTGCCCACCAGCGTGGTCGTCTCCTCGTCCACGTTGACCTCGATGCGTTCGCTGCTGCCAGTCAATGGGTCTTTCTCGTTGGCCCGCCGGAAGGTCACCGGGCCATCAATACGGGCGATGCCGTCCGTTTCGTCATAGACCAGTTTCTGGCCCCGCAACTCGGTCTTGCCTTGGGTGACAAACACGCTGTCGGGGGCTGGTTTGGGACTGGCTTGGACCTCGCATCGGGTCAGGCGGTCTGTGGCGTCTGGCGGCACCTCATCTGGATTCAGGAAGCGGGCGGTCCCGGCGCTGGCCTCCACCCGTCCGTCGCTGCCATCCTGGCCCTCTTTGGGCTGTTGTTGGGTGACCACCGCCAACGGCACGCGAATCACGTTTTTGTCGATGGTGATCTGAACCCCTCCCGCCGTGGTTTCACTGAAAACGGCCAGTGTGGGTGTCTCTGGAGGATCGTCACCTTTCGGGCCACAGAGTGCGAAGACCCCTGTCTCATCAGTGGTGCCAGTTTTGACAATGCGAATCCGGCGCTCCTTACCGTCTTCATCACTTTTGCGAACAAGTTCCAAGCTCGAAGTCTCTGCTGTTTCGTTTGTTTCAGGAGTGTTCTGTATGGATAATTCTGTCGAAGAGTCTTGATAAGATGTAGCTTCACTCAAATTTAAGTTTGTACCTATAAAATATAGAGTGAAGATGGGAATGAACAAGTATTTTATTCGTATCATCTTTTCCGGAAAGCGTAGCGTATTTGGATGAAGCGATGCTCAGCGAGGGCAAGGTGTAGCGAAGGTTGCTGGTCAAGCCAAGGTGTCGAAGCCTCAGCAAATAGCTAAGCTGAATACAAATTCAGGGTGTTTTGGGTGCGGCCTCAGCCCAGGCAGAGCCACGTTTCCCCCGGCCCGTCCCGCCCCGTTTCCAGGCCCCGAAAAGTCTTACTCACCGTCGTGGGGGAAAGTAAGCAAGTTAAGTTGCGGGTCCGATCTCAGAGAGATCGGACCCGCAACACTAGCCCACACTTTGTTTCTGGAGTCGGATAGAATGAAAACCTGAAAGCAGTTCTCTCAATTCCAGGAGGAAAACGGCATGCCACCGCGCAAGAAACAGTCAGACCCGACGGCGAACGTGAACACGACGAGCGGAGGCCGCAAAGTGTCGGTGGTGCTGCCCGCCGAGCTGGCCGCACGGGTCGAGCGCCTGGCCGACGTGCGCGGAGACCGGCTGACGACGACGGTGGTCCGGCTGGTGGAGGCCGGCGAGCGCCAGGCGCACGAGGCGATCCGTGAGGATGCTCTGGCCTCGTTGAGGTCCGAGCTGCTGGAGATGGTGGAAGGGCTGGGGGTGCAGGTCCGGGGTGAGGTCAAAGCCCAGGGCCACCGGCTCTCCCACCTGCTGGCTCGTACCGCTCTGGAGAGCATGGCCGGACGGCTGACGGCCGGCCACGCGCTGTACAAGCTCTACGCCAACGATCACGACACCGCCAAGCAGCTGTACGGCAGCGCCTGGAATCAGGCCGTCGAGAAGTTGAAGAACCCCACCCCCGGCGTGCGGACCACCCTGAACGAGATCAGCGAGGGCGCGGGCGCCCAGGAACCGGCGGCGCTGGTCAGCCTCGCAGAGGCCACCCGGCAGCTCCAGCAGGGTCTCGGGGTGGTTAGCGCCCTGGCGGCCCGTGTAGAAGCCCTAGAGGGCCAGGAGCGGGCCACACAGAGCGGCATGGGGGAGCTGACGAGCAGCATTCATGGCCTGACCCGCCAACTGCTGGCGGCGATCAACCACCTGGAGGATGCTCAGCAGGAGGCCAGCAAGCCGCGTGGCATGTTCGGCGGGCGACGGTAGGCCATGACCGGCACACGATCCATCTCGGTGGTCAAGACCAGCTACACCCGCAGTGTGTCTCAGGCCAAAGGCTCGGTGCGGTACATGGAGCACCGGCACGATGACCAGGGCGAGCGCCAGCACCGCCCGCTGTTCGACCGGGACGGCGAGCTGAGCCGCCAGGAGGCGTACGAGCGTCTGGACCGCGCCGCCGAGGCCGAGGGCAAGACGTACTTCTACCGGGTGGTGCTCAATCCCGGTGAGGGGCACGCGGACCTGGACGAACAGCGCCGACAGGCGTGGACGGCCGAGGTGATGGCCCGCATCGAGGCCCAGGGCAACCAGGTGCGCGACTGGGTGGCGGTGAGCCATACGGATCAGGGCCAGCACGATCACATCCATGTCGTGGCGGCCACGTCCCGCACCTTGCAGAAGGACGAGCTGGCGGACCTGCGGACGTTCAGCCGGGAAGCGTACGGGCATCAGCAGGAACAGCAGCGGGAGTTGGGCCTGTACCAGGAGCACGACGGCAGCGTGCAGGAGCTGGCTCGCCTGCACCAGCACGAGCGCAGTTACGACGAAGACCGCGAATACCAGCGCCAGCAGCAGCGCGAACGGTCCTACGGTTACGAACGGTGACCGAGAATTTCAGCTGGGTGAGCGGCAGCGCCCTTAGCTGACCGCCGTAAATTTTGGAGGAAGTCCGATGAGTGGTGTTCATGACCCCCGCAGAAGTCCCCACGCGGTGCAGGAGGCCGAGGCCCGCGAGCAGCGCCGGAGGATCGTCCGGGCGGTGGCCCACAGCAGCGCCATGGAGGGCCTGCCCCTCGATGCCGCTACCCGGGCGCTGTTTGAACGCTATGTGGATGGCTTGATGACCACCGCACAGATGCGCGAGGCCGTTCTCCAGCAACACCGCGCCCAAAAGGTGTCAGGTTAGGCTCTTAGACCTTTGGAATGCTGCCAATGGACCACTGATTTTTGCCGTGTTTATCGCGTTGAGATGCGTCTAATCTGACGTCAGGTTGGGGTATACCCCAACCTGACGTCAGGCATTTCGGTGAAGCTCTAATGCCTCCGTTTACTTATCAGGTCAATTCAATCCCAGTCCTGCTCGAATTTCTTCCTCTCTCGAACTGGCTCCTGCCATCACTTTTTCAATCTCGCCAGCCGGGGTAGTCAGAACGAGCGTGGGAAACATGCGAACGCCGTAGGCTCGCCCAATGCTTCCATCCTTGTCCAGCAAGAGTTGATCACCATAAGCGTGCTCAGGCATCTCGCTGCGCCGTGCGTCAATGACCCGTAAGTCCAACCCTGAGGTAGAAGCCAATCGTCCGATGAACATGTCCAGCTCATCACAGCCGACGCAGCCAACAGATTTGAAGTACAGCAGCGTGCGACGGGTCAGGTTGAGGGCAGATGCTGGTGGAATGACTGCGCCTGCCTTGACCGTGGCAGCAGTGAATAAGCGCGTGAGGACAGAACCGAGCAAGGGCGGCACCTTGAATTTGATCTGTCGGGGCGTTTTCGTTGGCTGGGACATGGAGCCTCCTGAAATCGGTTGGATGCCACCCCATACGTGAATACCGCCTGATCGTTCCCTGCACGCCAACCAGTCGTTTAAACCGGGTGACAAGCCTTCATGCAGAGGTGGCGATCCGGCGAGGCCCCGAAATAGTGTTGCTTGCATCGATAAGCAACACCTCCTTGACCACGGAAACCCTTTTTCACTCTCTCAGCCGCATCTTTTGGGGGGCGCTCTAGGCGATCACGCGCCCCCAGCGACTGGGTGGTGCAGCGCCCCCATCGCCCCCCCTGTAGGCTGTTTGGGATGATCGACGCGCCTCTTGTGCTGACGCCACAGCAAGTGTCTGAGCGGGTGGGGGTAGGCCTCCCCACATTGAGGAAGCATGCGGTCACGTTAGAGGCGCTGATGGGTGAGCCACTGCCCAGAGGTGAACACCTGGAAAGGCTGTGGCCTGAATCGGTGGTGAATCTTCTCAGCAGGGCCATGAGTCTGGTTCACCGCCGCGAGGCGGCCAGTGTGGAGGCGGCGCTCCGGGCGCTGCACTCACCTGCCGCACCTCCCCTGCCGGACGTGCCAGTGCTGTCCGGAATGCTGACCAGTCGGGAGGATCTGGCCGAGCTGCTGCGTGAGGCGCTGTCCCCGACCCTCGCGCCGATCATGGCTGAGCTGATCAGCAGCCGTGAAGAGACTGCGGCACTTCGTCGCGAGCTGGCACAGGAAGTGGATGCGGCGGCAGCGGCCAGGGTGGAAGTCGAGTTGATGCGTGGACAACTGGCCCGCCTGGAGGTCACCGCTCACGCCGCTTTATCACCCACCCCAACGAACGATCAACCGACAGGTCTGCGCGGACTGTTGATCCGCTTATTGGCCGGACGGGCGTAGAGGAGGGAAGAAAAGCATCAGCAGAAGGGGATGGGTTTCTCCCTTGCTGATTTCCCTGATGGCGACGAAAAAAGCGGCCTAAGCGCTGGCCTCATCCGAACCATCTCTCAAGTGAGCTAGCCTCTTAGCTAGAGGTGAGCGCCATGACGACCGTGAACATGCACGACGCCAAGACCCAGCTGAGCAAACTGGTGGAAGCCGCCGAACGCGGCGAGACGGTGATCATTGCCCGCAACGGCAAGCCCGCCGCCCGGTTGTGCGCCCTGGAAGAGACCGAGGGGCAGTGGTCCCCGCAGGCCCTGGCCTTCTTCGCGGCCCCAGTCACCCCAGAACTTGCGGACTTCACCATCCCCCGCGACGATCTGCCGCCACTGGAAGACCGGGAGCTGTTCTGATTCAGTATCTGCTGGATACCGACACCATCAGCTACGCGGTGCGGGGCATGGGCCATGTGCGCGGCCACTTGGCTCAGCATCCCCCATCCACCCTGGCCTTGAGCAGCGTGACGGTCATGGAAATCGAGTTTGGGCTGGCCCAGGCGCCGGCC
>NZ_VDMO01000048.1 GCF_006335125.1 Deinococcus radiopugnans ATCC 19172 | reverse complement strand
CGGCGGGTTTTGGTGGCTTCACACCTCAAAACACCGCCATTTCTCGTTTCTGTCGAGGGACAGACCGGAAGGTGACCTTCCCGCCGTCTGGGACGACTAAAAAATGAAGTTGTCGGCTACTGAGATCGCCGATCAACAGGCTCACGTTCTGCACGCTGTTCTCCAGCCAGAAGCCCCAGTGTGGCGAACGATTACGCAAAACACGGGCACTGTGGCCGATCAATGTTTCCAGCCGGGGCATGAGCTGGGCCGAGGCGAAGGCCTCGAGCGTCTCCGCGCCCGCCACTTCGTAAGAGATGAATCAGCGCCCCGGCATGCGGTAACGCTTGATGGCTCGGCCCGCACGGGCATCTTGCCGCTCGATCACGGCGATGTTCACCTGGATCAGTTTACCCAGCAGGGAGTGGGCGCGTTGCAAGCTGATGCTCAGATGGTTTGGCACTTCAGAGGCGCTGCATTCCGCGCGCATTAAGAAGTCCAGCAGCGGGCGCAGGGGATCACATGTGGCCACTAGACCGATCAGGCACGAGATGGGGTTCCTAATTCGCTTGAGTCCTGCCGCGCTGCCTTAAACGATGTGAAGAAAGCGTGAGACTTACCTTAAGCTAACGTGATCATATTGACTCATGGAATGGAAGAACGTGAGTCGGAAGGTGGGCAGTCACACCCGGCTGGTCACCATAGACGCGGAGATTCACAAAATCACGGAGTGCACGATGACGTTCTACCTCACAGGCACAGAGTGGCCGGATGAGCGCCACCACCCGTTCTTCACTGGTGTGGGCCCCACGCCCGACATGGCTGAAGGACTGGCGTACCTGGTGTATCTGCGGGCCCAGACCTGTTCCCATCAATTCGAGCGACTTGAGGCAATGACACAGGTGTGCACGGGGTGTGGGGTGATGCGGCGTGCCCGTCCGCCCGCGCTTCACTCAGTACGGTCAGTGTGGCGGCGCTGGTTCAGGAAGACGCACCCCAGCGCATCAGCTCTGTCCGGCGTGTTCCCCCCACAACGGGGACCTGCCTCCAGAAGCACTCGCACGTGGGGGCTCCTGGCCGTGTCCCCTCAAGGCAGCTGACCACAGCGTCTGAGCCACGGATCACACGGGGGTGACGGTCAGGATGCGCGGCGGCCAGCTGCTCAGGCCGGCGGCGCGGGCCTGCTGTGAAGATACGTTCAGCCACGCCTCAAGGTCCACCGAAGTCGATCTCCGCCCGTCCGCACATCAGCCCACGCCCTCGAGCTCTAGCCACGCCAGGTTGAAAAACGCGGCCTCGATGCGTGGGGTCAGGTCACGGCGCGCCAGGCGCAGCTCGGCCCGGTCCCACAGCCCGCAGTAATGCGCCAGCGGGGAGTGCAGGGGCGTGCGGGCCATTCTGAGGGTCAGCACGCCCCCGTAGTCCTCGCCCAGGCAGCGGCGCAGCTCGGTGACGCCTTCCGGTACCGCCTCCCATTCGGCGGGCACCACCAGGAGCAGCACGGGCTGGGGCACATCCATGACCGAAAGCTAGGCCCGCAGGAGTCACGGCACTGTGACCCAGGGGGCCAGGGGCATGCCCCTGGCCTCAGAGGAAGATCAGGGGATCGACGTGAAGGCGCTCCGCCAGCAGATGCATCTGCGCCCGGGTCAAGTCCTGCTGCCCGGTCACCAGGCGGTCCAGCTCCTCAATGCCGATGCCGGTGGACTGTGCGAGTGCAGAGGGGGAGAGGTCCATCACCGTCATGAGGCTGGCCAGGACTTGACCCGGTGAACGCACCGGTTGCGGAAAGGCCACCGCCTCGTAGTTCTGGATGTTCTCGGTCAGCAGCCTCAACAGGCTGCTCAGCTCCGGGCGCGCGCGCTGGGCCGCCCACGTCACCTCTTCGAGCTTGAAGGCAGCGGCATGACGCTCTGGCGTGTCGATGGGGTCAAGCAGGCCGTCGGCCAGCTCGGTCACGACCTTCCAAGCGCTGAATAGGGCGTCATGATCAACGGTCATCAGGGTTCCCTCCAGGGCCACGCTGAGCCGCAGCGGAGACGCGGCTGCCAGGCAGCCTAGAAGGGTGAGCATGCCCAAGAGCCGCCGTTGGCTTAATGTCCCTTAGGACCGAATTATCGTTTTGACCATTCAGTCCTAAGGGACGGGTGCACCCCCGCTCAGGCGGCCCGTGCGGGCTCGACAAAATCAGGTGGGCCCTGGGCCGCAAAGAAGAAGGCGACTGCTTGGGCCGCCTGTGATGTTGAACCAGAGAGCGTCCGATGCACGCTGGGTCAAGGTGAGGCCAGCCGTGATGGCGGCGTCCAAGCGCTCCGCTGCCCCGCCTTCTACTGCTGGGCATCCTCCGGGGCCGTCTCCGCCTGGTCCTCTGCGCTGGCCTGCTCCAACTCTGCGATGCGCGCCTCGGCGGTCTGTGCCTCCGCAAGCAACTGATTTTTGCGCTGCGCCTGGCTCTGTCCTGCCCGCTCCAGTTCGCGAATGCGCCCCAGCGTCTCGGCGGCCTCACGCTCCAACTTCATTAGTTCGTGCTCGCCCCGGTCATGCTCCATCTGCTGGAGCCGAGCGGCGGCCTGCGTCCCCACCTGCTCGAGCCCGGCCACCTGCTCCAGGGAGTCCGCCTGCCCGACGGCGGCCCCGATGATGGCCTCGAGGTCCTGCACCTGCTGGTGCACGGACTCGCTCAGGGTGTTCAGCAGGTGGCCGCTGATCTGCTCCAGCGGCGTTTCGCGAACCTGCGCCAGGGTCTCCTGGATGGTCAGGCGCAGGCGGTGGGCAATCTGGATCTGTGCCCGTCCCGACTGAACGATGCCTTCCAGGTTGGCCCGGTGCTGCTGGGTCAGGGCACTGAGCTGCCCCGGCGGGGTGGCGTGGAGCTGCTTCAGGGTGGCGGTGACCACCTGGCGCAGCGCCTGCGTGACCACGATCTGCTCCCGTCCGGCGTGGATGATCTGTTCGAGGGTGTCGAGCTGGATCAGCCCGGCCTCCCCGACATGGTGGCGTGCGGCAGAAAACGAGGCCCGTTCGGTGCGGGCGTCGAGTTCCTCCGGCAAGGGATGCTCGTCTTGAGGGGACATACCGCATGTTAGCGGGCCGGTGGCCTGCGCCCTGAGTGGGCCAGCTAAGCCACCAAAACGCAGCCGAGGGTGACTGCGGGCTTGAGGGCGTCGCTGCTGGCGAGCAGAGCACGGGGGTTGACCCCTGCGCGGCAGGCGGGGTCAGGCTCCGATGTGGGCCTGACCCCTGAGAACTTTGCAAGTCGGACGTGCGGCCAGCGGTGCAGGGTGGTCAGGGGCAGCGTGACCAGAGGCGAGAGCCGCTCCTGAGGCTGAGGCGCTAGCTGAGGGCGTGCTCAGGGGGCGTGTCGTCACTGGCCTTGAGGCTGACGGTGCGGGTGGTGCCGCTGGCCAGCACGCTGGCGACATCGTACGGGTGGGCGGGCGATGGGCCTACGCCCCGCGCTGGAGATGCAGGAGGAAGGCCTGGGCCTCTACCTCAATGTTGGCCAGTTCAGGGATCGTCTGGAGGTTCGTGGAGCTGATGTAGAGCGACACGCACTTTGCCAACGCGGTGGGGTGGGTGTCGCAGTGGGCTTTGATTCATGCCTCGGTCTGCTGGATGGCCGCCACCGTGGCCTGCCGCTGGTGACGAACCTGTAGCAATTGATCCAATTGGCTCATACTCCACTCTAAAGTTGGAGGTGCGCCAGGTGCAGCCCGGCAAAAGGGGTCAGCCTGCGGAATGGTAACGAGGTGCTGCCCTGGGGC
This sequence comes from Deinococcus radiopugnans ATCC 19172, assembly GCF_006335125.1. Lineage (NCBI taxonomy): Bacteria > Thermotogati > Deinococcota > Deinococci > Deinococcales > Deinococcaceae > Deinococcus > Deinococcus radiopugnans. The sequence continues at coordinate 7,589 of NZ_VDMO01000048.1, read as the reverse complement.
GCATGCAGCGGATGGGCAGGACAACGCCTCCGGCGCTCCCACACGGTCCAGCCGCCGGCGGCATGCACTTGAGGTCTTGGCCATACGAAAGCAGGCGGCCCGGAGGCCGCCTGTGGGTGAAGATCATTTAGCGAGGTGGTGCCGTTTGATCCCGGTGAACGACGGTGGGTGCTGGCCGACGGAGGCCTGCCAGGCCGGCAAGTCCCAGGAGGCCGAGCCAGCCCCAGTCCGTGCCATTGTCATCGTTCTGCGTCGTCACCGTGGTGTCCGTCGTTGCGGTGTCTGGTGTGGTGTCCGTCGTGGTGTCCTGTGCCAGAGCAGGCATGGAAGCAAGGCCGAAGGCCAGGACCAGCAGGGTTGTTTTCACGTGTTGTTTCATGGGTGAACCTCCTGCAAGAGTGTGAATTCTTACGCTCGTGCACAATCCCACACCCAGCCGTTTTTGTTGGCATAGCCACTGTTGACCTGAGCCTCACTTCTCCTTAATGGGGAGAGGCAGTAGGGTGTTTTCGCTCATGGGCAGGTCGCTTCGGCGCTTGCGGTTTGCGCCGGACCTCCTGACAACTGTTGCCTTAAGGTGCAAGTGGGAGGCTTATGCACCCCCTCCCTGCGTAGACCCTTGTAGGCACGCCAAATGCAATTGCATATGCAGGTCATAACACCTTGTGTGGGGGCGTTCACAAGCTGTGGCGACAGAAGAGGTCTGACTGCTCTGGATCATCGAAATGGAGAGTCTGTCAGTGATGGAAAGTCAGGCCTGGGCCTTATGGTTTGCGTGAACTCGGCGAGCACCCGCTTTAAGGTGTAGCCCCACCAAGCTGCTGAATGCGCCAGCGCAGCAGGCGCTGCAACAAGATGGGGTAGACGTGCAACGGGACCGCCAACACCAGCAACCCACCAACCACATCTGACCGCGAGGACCACAGTGCAATAGCGATCAGAAAGGTGGTCAGGAGCGCCCAGGCGTGGCCCAGTTCGGAACGCCAGGTTTCCTCGGCCAGTCTGGCAAGTTCCCCCCGCTTTCCGCTGTAGCCTCTGGCCTTCTGAATCATCCGGTTCCATCCAGTCAGATCAAGGACCCGCTTGAAGGCCAGGACCCCCAGTCTCCGGGACCACCTGGGCTCATTTGGTCCCACGGTGAGGGTGAGGGGTCCAGCAGTCCTGGGAAGAACCTGCGGGACCATCTTGACCGCCACGATCATCAGCAGCCAGTGAACGAGCCAGGCGAAAGAAAACGCTGGGGCCGCGCCGACGGGCAGAAGCAGACTCGTCCAGAGCGCGAGCGCCACCGTCAGGCCACTGGCCAGTCCCCATTTGATCATTTGACCTCGGCGCTGAGTATCGGGCGTGGAGTGGAGGCTGGCATAAAGAAGGCGACCCGGAGGTCGCCTTTGATGTCGCACAGCATAGCGCGGTCTGCGCCCGGTGTCCAGTTTATGCGTCCGGTGCGGCCTTGAAGTACTGATAGACGGTTTCCCGGCTGACTCCGAAGTCCCGGGCGAGGCTGGCCTTCGACTCGCCACTTTCGGCGCGCTGCCGCAAGTCAGTGACCTGGGCAGCGCTCAGGAGCTTTTTGCGTCCCTTGTACACCCCCGCCTTCTTGGCCGCCTTGATGCCTTCACGTTGCCGCTCGCGGATCAGGGCACGCTCGAACTCGGCAAAGGCCCCCATCACGCTCAGCAGCAGCCGGGACATCGCCGAGTCTTCCCCGGGGAAGGTCAGGCCTTCCTTGATGAATTCGACGCGTACCCCCTTCTCTGTCAGCCGATTGACCAGGGCGCGCAGGTCATCGAGATTGCGGGCCAGGCGGTCCATGCTGTGCACCACCACGGTGTCCCCTTTACGGGCATGACCGAGCAGAGCGGTCAACTGAGGGCGGTTGGCCTTCCCACCACTGACCTTGTCGGTGAAGACCTTGTCAAAGCTCAGGCCGTCCAGTTGACGGACGGTGTTCTGGTCCTCGGACGAGACGCGGGCGTAGCCGAGACGATGGCCTCTGTTCGGGGTACTCATGGGATCTCTTGTCAGGTGAGGGTCCAAGATTCTGTCAGGAGAGCGCAGTCACAGCGAGAACCGGGAAAACCAGCGCCAGCAGCAGCGCGAACGGTCCTAGAGCTCCGAACGCTGAAGGAGCAGCGATCAACCACCCCGAAATACGACAGGACGCCGAGGCCTGCAAGCTGCGCCTGAAGATCGTGCGATATGTGGCACACAGCAAGGACTGCCGCTTGATGCTGCAACGATGTCCCTGTCTGAACGCTCTGTGGATGACTTGATCACAACAGTGCAGCTGCGGGAGACCACTCTCAAGTGAAACCTTCGCTGACTGGACACAAAACGCTTAACGCGTATTGGATGTTTCGTCACTCCAAGGATGAAGTGGGCGCACCATATATTCGTATGTACCTTCGTGTCCACCTTCGCCCGTGCCCCGTTCTGCCAGGTACTGGAGACCCGAGGAGTCGTCGACAATCTGATACTGAAGTTGCTGGTCAGATGAACTGCCGTGTTGAATGATTGTGACACTATCGCCTTCTTCAAGCGTCGCGCACTCAGAGGCCAGAATCATGCCATGGCCGACTTCGGTGCCATCCTGAATCCTTACGAGTACGTAGTCCATAGACAAGTGTACTCTTCTTCCTCAGTAGCTGACAACTTCGTTCGTAGCCGTCTCAGACGCCAGAAAAGCCAGCTTCTGGTCTGTTGCTCGACAGAAACGGAAAATGGCGGTGTTTTGAGGTGTGAAGCCACCAAAACCCGCCGCCTCACAGGCGAGCGAACTTACCACCCATTTCAAAGCCTGCGTCCCCTCGCTCCGCATCGACACGCATCAGCGTGCCGTCGATGTCGTTCTGGCCATGATCATGGCGCAGAGCGTCAACCACCGCGATCTCGCTCCGCATTTGCCCGGTCCCAGTTCTCCCGAGGCCAAGAAACGGCGCGTGGAATGCGCCGTCCACGATGAGCAGCTCCGGTCTTCCTGACCCTGTTGCTGGTCCACCTCCCTCCAGGCAAGATCCTGATGAGCGTGGATCGCACCTTCTTGGGCAGACGGACTGTCGTCGTGAGATAGCACCCGTATGGGGCTACTCCTTCTCCACGAGGATGCCTGCCCGCACTTGGGAACGCGGGGACGCTCCGCTCAATCTGCTGGTCCTGCGCGCGGTGGTCCACGACTTCACGATTCCGCTCGTCTGGGTGCCCCTGGATCACACGGGCAACAGCGACACTCGGACGCGCATGTGACTGGTGTTGCGACTCCTGGGCTTGGTGGCAGACCGGGAGTTCATCGGTGCCGAGTGGTTTCGGGAGCTGCAACCCGGTCAGTCCCGGATGATTGCGGAGCGGACCACGGTCTTCGGTGAATCCATACGGGTGGTGGCCACCAGGTCACCTGCGGGTGACCTGGTCATCATCGCGGCGGACTTTCACGTGTGGGAAACGTGGCAGCTGTACCAGCTTCGCTGGACCATCGAGTCCACGTTTGGCTCGCAAAAGTCGCGGGGCTTCAATCTGGAACGGACCGGAGACACGGACCCCACACGGTTGGAACAAATGTTCAGTCTGGTGACCCTGGCCTGGTTGGCTTGTCTCCGGGTGGGCGTTTGGCGCCACGAGGCCAAACCGATCCGGGTGCTGACCCACGGCCACAATGCTATGAGCTTGGTTCGCTACGGCTCGGAAGAATTGCGCCATGTGCTGCGGTGTGCCACCGAGAGAATTGGCGAGATTTTACGCGTCTTGATACAACATTTTCTCGCACTGGGACAGCCGGAAACTGAAGTGATCAGCTACTGAGCACTCACAGACACATCTACAACGTGCTGGTGACCGACTTTTCTGAACGATGTCAGGCGTCCTCATATCTTCTTCATTTTGACCTAGAGGTACTCATACTGGGGTTGAGAGTACATCTACCCGGACTTAGGATGAACGCCTACAAAAAGAGGAGGTTGAGGGGTATGGAGGGCGACACCCATCCCGAACTTCACCCACAAACGAGGCGTCATCTGCGCAACACGCGAAAACTGCGGGCGGCAGCCCTTCAGGAGTTCACCGCACATGGGCTGCACGGCACCAAAGTCAGCAGCATCGTGGCTGCCGCACAGCTGACCCAGCCGTCGTTTTACCGCACCTGGCCCAGCAAAGAAGCCGCCTACGAGGAATTGATCGCTCAGACCCTAGACACCTGGCACCATGTGGCTGAAGGGATTCTGTCAGGGCGTCCCACGCTCTCGCTGGAACAGCGGCTGGGCGGAGGAGTTCAACGGCTATACGCCACACTCACTCAAGACATGGCCCTGACACGGCTGGTTCTCCATGACCCCACCTCGAATTCAGGGCGACGGCTGCCATTCATCTCAATCTATTCGCGGGCGTTTGAGGCTGCCCAACGGGATGGGCATGTTGCAACCCTGATGCCCGCTGAAAGCTTGGCGCAGATGTATGCCGCCATCACCGAGCGTTTCTTTTTCGCCCGGCTATACGCCAATCAAAAGTCCATGACCGCGACGGTGAAGGAGGTCACGCGGCTTCTGCTGCCGACCCTTCAGCCCGCCGCCTCACCACTCATGCACGAGGAGGTTGATCCATGAATAAAATTCTGCTCGCCCTGACCGCTGGTTTGCTGGGACCTGCCCTGGCCGCCACCCCCGCCTACACCAAGGCCCAGGCCGACGCCGGGGCCAAGGTCTACAAAGCGCAGTGCGCCGCGTGTCACGGCGCGAAGCTTAACAACGGCGGCGCCCCCAAGCTGGCCGGTACGGACTTCCTGAAAAAATGGTCGCAAAACACCCTCGATGATTTCTTCTTTATCGAGTCGCATACCATGCCGCAGACCAATCCAGGGGGCCTTAAGGAGAGTGAGTATCTGAACGCCCTGGCCTACATCCTGCAAGAAAATGGCTTTAAGCCCGGAAAGGACGCGCTGGCTGTCAAAAACCTGAAGTCATACACCTTCAAGAAGTGAGCAGAGCACAGGGAGGGAAGGTATGAAAAAGGGAACCTTGCAACTTGGATTGGGACTGTGTGCCGCACTTTCGCTGGGATCGGCGCTGGCCGTGACTGGCCCCTCGCAGGATCAACTGAATAACGCAGATAACGCCACAGATTCCTGGTTGATGTACAACAAAGGCTACAAGGCACAACGATACTCCCCGTTAGATCAGATCAATTCCGGCAATGTGGCGCAGCTCAAACAGGTCTGTACTTACGAAACCGGCGACGACGGCGGCTTCCAGGTCACGCCACAGATGTATAACGGCGTGCTGTTCTTCACGCAGGCCAACCGCACCTTTGCTATCGACGCCCGCACCTGCAAGGCGCTGTGGGTCAACAAGTACATGATGGACACCTCCTCCGTGCTCACCACCAACCGCGGCGTGGCCATTGCCGACGGCGTGATTTACCGGGGGACGCCCAACGCCCACCTGATCGCATTGGACGCCGGCACTGGCAAATTGCTGTGGGACACCAAAGTCGACGACTCCACCGTGGGCTACTTCTTGAGCTCCGCCCCGATCTATTCGAATGGCAAAGTCTTTATCGGCGATGCCGGCGCAGACTGGGGGATCAAGGGCAAGATGTACGCCTTTGATGCTAAGACCGGCAACAAGGCTTGGCAGTTCGATATGATCCCCACCGGCAGCGAATTTGGAGCGGACACTTGGAAGAGGTCGGAGTCCACCGTCACGGGTGGAGGCAGCATGTGGACCAGCTACACCCTGGACACCGACACCAACCAGCTCTATATCTCAGTGGGCAATCCTGCACCGGATTTTGCGGCGCAGTACCGGCCAGGTGACAACCTTTTTACCAACACCGTGACTGTGCTCAACGCCGACACGGGCAAGTACAACCACCACTACCAGCAGATTCCCAACGACGACAAGGATTACGACACCTCCGCCGCGCCAGTGCTGTACACCGTGGATGGTCAGAAGCGGATGGCGGTGGCGACCAAGGCAGGCTGGCTGTTCGGTTACAACGAGGACGACAAGTCGCAGGTGTTCAAGCAGGCCATGATCAAGGTAGACAATCAGGAAAAACCCACCACCCGCGAGGGTCAACGCATCTGTCCCAATTACAGCGCCGGATCGCAGTGGTCAGGCCCCTCCTACAATCCGGACATGAAAGTGCTGTTCAACAACGCCGTGGACTGGTGTGGCGTCGTCAAGCTTGGCGAGGTTCGGCTGATCAAGGGACAGCTGTTCTTCGGCGGTTCCATGCAGCTGGATCCGGCCAACAAGGCGATTGGGAGCACGGTAGCCTATGACGCAGCCACCGGCAAGCCGATGTGGCGCTACGACCTTCAGGGCGTTCGCATCGTGGGCGGCGTAACCTCGACGGGCGGGAATCTGGTGCTGTCGGGCGATATGGATGGCAATTTCTATGCCCTAGATGCCAAGACCGGCAAGATGCTGTTCAAGGACAACATCGACAAGGCGCCTATCGGCGGTGGCGTATCTACCTTTGACATTTCCGGCAAGCAGTACATGGCCGTCGCTGCTGGCAATACGTCCAAGGGCACGGCCGGCGTCAAGAATCCCGGAGCCCGCATCGTCGTCTACAGCCTGCCGTGAGGCGCGGTTACTGAAGCGAGGTTACGAATGATGCGAACCCCTATTCTGACTCTTCTAGTCCTGGCGTTGATTGGCTCGGCGGAGGCCATCATTCCCAATCTCAGTGCGGCCGACATTGCGCAGGCCAGGCGTGACGGCGACGCCATGAACGTCAAAGACAGCGGTTATGTGCTGGGCAATTACCTGATTAAGGCCTACAACGAGGATGTGATCCTGCGGCCCAACACCCCAGAAATAGACGGCATCGTGCTGGCGACACCCTTCGAGAAAATTCGCTACGAAACGTATCTGTCAAATCTGGAAGGTAAACCAATGACCGACGCACGGGCGGGCACGCTGGCGAGCACCCTGGCGGGCAAGCTGACCTTCCGGGTGTACTCACACAGTCCTTTTGCAGTTGACGACGAGGAGGAGCAGTGGCAACTGGCCTATCAGGCTGACAAGATCGTGGCCAATCCCGATAAGCAGAAAAGCTATCTGGACTTCTTCAAGCCCGCCACCCTGACCATTGCCGGGAAGACGTATACCGCTAAACCCGTGGTGGACGGCCCCTACCGCGACAACTTCACCCTGCCCAGTGGTGAGGCGACATCCCGGAACCTGGGCGTAGTGTTCTATACCTTCGATATCAAGAACTTACCAACGAAGGGAGCCTTTACCTTCAAGTTTGATGACAGCAGAGGTAAGGCGTACGACATCAAGTCCGATCTGAGCAGCTACCGCTGAGCTGCGCGAGAAAAGGGGCGGCCTGTATGTGAGGCCGCCTTTGAGTATTCACCAGAATAGATACTGATTTAGGCGAAGCTCGAATATATTCGGAGACGGTGGGAAATGAATCCAATACGGACTCCGATTAATTCGTACAGAGAGGCCACCAGTGGAACAGGGTGTGTTGCGTGATGAGATCGGGTTGGGTTTCCAGCCAGGCACACCGTTCACCGAGTGCTTCCTGGAGTTCAGCAAGTGATTCAAAACATCGGTTGGCCAGTGGCTCATCCGTCAAGTTCC
>NZ_VDMO01000047.1 GCF_006335125.1 Deinococcus radiopugnans ATCC 19172 | reverse complement strand
ACACTCAAGGGCATCCTGCTGCCACGCCGCTGTTACAACTCGGTCGCTGAACTTCGGGCGGCCCTCCTCACCGGGCTGAAGATCCTCGGGACAAGGTTTATCTAGATGTTAAGTGCGGCATACTTAGGTGGTGTTAGACCGAATGCACAACCCAGGCGGCACATTCGAGGATCACGAGGTTCTGAAGCTGGAGTTGAATCAGGAAGGTCACACCTTCGCTGACGATCTGGCCGCCCTGCTGGACGCCGAAACATGGCGTGCCGATAACTTTGCCAGTGCTGTAGAGGGCATCAAAAGCCGCCAGCAGCAACGGTTGGATGAGGCCCGCATCCGCCGCGAAAAGATGCCAGTTGTGAAGAAAATCCAGGCGAAGTTCAAGATCCCTACCACTGAACTCGCCGCCGCAGCGGCCATAGAGATGAACCTTCTGACCGAAGCCGAGCGCGACGTCTTACTGGAAGTGCCGTCAAAGACGACGAAAACATTAACCGCAAAAGCTAGTGATTCGCCCCAGGAAATCCACTTCACCTACTCCCTGCTCAGCGCCGAGGCGCACGCCATCTACCGCCCTGCCGACGGCAGTTGGACGGTCAAGTCGGGAAGCACGGCCCTCAATCGCGTGCTGGGCGGGAACGGGACCAATGCAAAGGGTATAGAAGGCCGCAGACAGGGCCAGATGAAAGCGGGTCTGCTCGCCGAGAAAAACGCTGAACTACTGGAATACGTTCAGGACGTGGTTTACAAGAGTCCCAGTATGGCGGCAATTGATATCTCCGGAGCGTCCCGCAACGGCTGGGACTGCTGGAAAGATGCCCAGGGCCGCCCAGCCCAACACTACCGCCCGCAATAACTCTCAGCCCTCGCGCGCCCGCCGCGACACCGTGCCCGTGAACAGTGCCAGCACCTCGCCCTCCTCACCACGCCGGACCTCCACGCGGTACGTCGCCAGGGTGCGGCCCACCCGCTCCGGCGTGGCGACGGCCACCAGTTCGTCGCCCACTTTTGCGGCGCGGAAGAAGCTCAGGTGGGTGTCCACCGCCACCGCCTGCGCCTCCAGATTGCTGATCACCGCGAACGCCTCGTCGGCCAGACTGAAGATCAGGCCGCCGTGCGCGGTGCCGTGCATGTTCAGGCCCGAGTCGGTCACCACGGCGCGGACGCGGGTGCGCTGCGGCGCCGCCTCCAGCACACTCAGTCCCAGCAGATCGGCGTAAGTCATGCGGGCAGGCTAGAGCATGGCGCGTTACCCTGGACGGCATGACCCGTCCTCTGAAGTTCCTGCTGGCATTGCTGCCCTTCCTGCTGGTGTCGGGCGCGGCCCGTCCGGTCCAGCGCAGCGGGGCCGCCGATGCCCGCTAAACCGGACGTGCTGATCGTCGGTGCGGGGCTGGCCGGGCTGGCACTGGCCCACGACCTACAGGGCCGGGGCCTGGGCGTGCGCGTGCTGGACAAGTCGCGCGGGGTCTCGGGCCGCGCGGCCACCCGCCGCACCCCGCCCCCGGAAGCCCGGTTGGACCACGGCGCACGCTATTTCACCGCCCGGCACCCCCGCGCCGTGGCGCTGGCCGAGGGCGGCGTGCAGGCCGGCTGGAACCGGGTCTGGACACAGGGCTTCGCCGCCTGGGAAGACGGCCAGATCACGCCGCCACCGCAGGACGGTCACCCGCGCTATGCCCCGCCCCTGGGCATGAGCACGCTGGGCCGCGAGCTGGCGCGCGGGCTGGAGGTCCAGACCGGGCTGGAGGTCAGCAGCCTGGAACGCCTGCCCGGCGGCTGGCGTGTGCATTCCCGCGACGGCGTGGCGGGCGAGGCCGCGCGGCTGGTGCTGAACCTTCCCGCATCGCAGGCGCTGGCGTTGCTGGACCCGCTGCTGCTGGACGACACGGACGATCTGGACCCTCTGAACACGGCGGCCGAGCGGCTGCGCCGCGTGGAATACGCCCCGTGCTGGGCGGCAGGCGTGGTGCTGGACACGGACATCGGGGCCGGGTGGCCTGCCCTGGCCCTCAAAAACCATCCGGTGCTGGACTGGATCGCCCGCGAACACACCAAACGCGCCCCCGGCCACCCGCCCGCGCTGATGCTGCAGGCCTCGGCGGGGTGGTCCCGCGCCCACCTGGAAGGCCGCCCCGACGAGGTACTGCCCCACCTGCTGGCGGCGGCGGCCGATGTGCTGGGCCAGACACTCCGGCCCGTTCACGCCTTCGCCCACCGCTGGCGCTACGCCACCCCCGTTCTCCGCGCCCCCGGTCCCTGCCTGTGGGACGCGGTGCTGAATCTGGGCCTGTGCGGCGACGGCTTTACCCCCGACAAGCACGGCGCGCGCGTGGAGGCCGCCCTGCTCAGCGGCTGGGCGCTGGCGACGCGGATGGGCAGCGATGACTAGTCGCGCTGTGTCTGGCCCCGTGCGTTCCATGCTGTATGTGCCGGGCGACAAGCCCCGCGCCATCGAGAAGGCCCGTACGCTGGACGCCGACGCCGTGATTCTGGACCTGGAAGACGCGGTGGCCCCCGAGCACAAGGCCGAGGCCCGCGCCAACGTGCGCGCGGCGCTGCTGGCCGGCGGCTGGCGCGTGCCCGTGCTGGTGCGCGTCAACGGCCTGAACACCGAATGGGAACACGAGGACCGCGAGATGGCGCTGCTGTCGGGCGCGTCCGGGCTGGTGCTGCCCAAGGTGGAGGATGACCGCGCCGCCTCGCAGCTGGCGCTGGGCTGCCCGCTGTGGGCCATGATCGAGACGCCGGCGGGCGTGCTGAATGCCCCGGCCATCGCCGCCGTGCCGGGGGTAGCGGGCCTGCTGGTGGGGGCCAATGACCTGGCCCGCGTCCTGCGGACGCGCCCGCACCCGGAGCGGCTCCCGCTGCTGCACGCCCTGTCGGCGGTGGTGCTGGCCGCCCGCGCCCACGGCAAGCTGCCGCTGGACGCCGTATTCAACGACGTGCGCGACCCGGCCGGGTTTGCCCGCGAATGCGAAGGGGGGCGCGCATTGGGCTTCGCCGGCAAGACCGTGATTCACCCGGACCAGATTGCCCCGGCCAACGCCGCCTACGGGGTGACCGACGAGCAGGCGCGGCAGGCCCAGGCGTTGCTGGACGCCTGGGCACACGGACGGGCCAGCGGCAAGAGCGTCGTCACCCACGGCGGCGCCCTGGTCGAGCAGATGCACGCCGACGAGGCGCAGGAGGTGCTGACGTTGTGGGCGGCCACCCAGCAGGCCATTCAGGAGAGCGGGGCGGAAAGCAGCCACTGACCACCGCGTTCACGTCTGAACTGCGTCCCGGACCACCACGCCTGGGGGCAGGAGGCGTAGCCTGGGGGCATGAGACGCCTCCTGCTCGCCCCACGCGAACCGGTCAACGCCCTGACCCACTGGGCCGGCGCGCTGGCGGCGCTGATCGTGCTGGGGCCGCTGCTGTGGTGGGCGCACGCCCGCGGGCTGGCGCTGTGGCCCTTCGTGGTGTTCGGCGTGAGTATGGTGGCGCTGTACTCGGCCAGCGCCAGTTACCACTCGTTTGGGCGCAGCGAGCGCAGCATGTTGTGGCTGCGCAAGCTGGACCACGCGGGCATCTTCCTGCTGATCGCGGGCAGTTACACCCCCATCGCGTACTTCGGGCTGCATGGCGTGTGGCAGAGCGTGGTGTTGTGGGTGGTGTGGGGCATTGCGCTGACCGGCATCGTGCTGAAGCTGGTTACCATGCGCCTGCCGCGCTGGGTCAGCACGATGCTGTACGTGGGCATGGGCTGGCTGGCCGTGATTTTCCTGCCGCAACTGGTTCATAACCTGCCCGCCGCCGCGATCGTCTGGCTGGCGGCGGGCGGCGTGCTGTACACGCTGGGCGCGCTGGTGTACGGCACCCGGCTGATCAAGGCGCGCGAGCAGGGCTTCTGGCGGCACTGGGGCTTCCACGAGATCTGGCACCTGTTCGTGCTGGGCGGCACCGGGGCGCATGTGGCGATGATGTTCAGCCTGCGCTGAGCCGGCCCGGGGCGACTGATCCGGCGGGCGGCAGACCCGCGTAGGCGCCCGGTCTGAAGACGCCCTGAGTCTTCCCGGACCCCACCGCCGACGCGAGGCTCCACCGGGGAGCGCAAGCGACAGCATCAAGAACTCTTCCCCGCTGATCGGCATTCACGACGAGGAGCGCCTGCCATTGCCCAACGACACGGGACGGCCACCGCCCGCCGCCGGGGAGCTGGAGGCACGGCCCCATCCGGACGCTCAGGACACCACCGAGAGTTTGGCAGGGTTTGGAAGGGTAGCGCGCAGGCCTCGGCGGCGCGGGCCTCAGCGCAGCGCCTTAACCATGCTGTCCACGTCGAAACGGAAGGCCTTCAGGAACGTCTCGCCGGCACTGCCCTGCGGTCCCAGTGCATCGGTATACAGCGGCGGAGCGATCCGCGCGCCCGTCTCCTTCGCCAGCGCCTCGGCCAGCCGGGTGTTCACGGTGTTCTCGGTGAAGATGACCTTCGCGCCGCTCCTTTTCACCGCCGAAATCAGCGACGCCAGCTCCCGCGCGCTCGGCTCGCGCTCGGTGCTGAGGCCGGGAATCACGGCGCCCACGATCTTCAAGCCGTAGCGGGCTGCAAAATAATTCAGCGCGTCGTGGTTGGTCACGATCTGGCGCCTGCTGGCCGGCAGGGCGGCAAACTGCCCTCTGGCGTAGGCATCGGCCGCGCCCAACTTCTTGAGGTACGCCGCCGCGTTGGCGGCGTAGGTGGCCTTGCCGGATGGATCGAGGACGGTCAGGGCCTTCTGCGCGTTCGTCACATAGCCGGCCGTCAGGTTCAGGTCCCACCACGCATGCGGATCGGTGCCGCCCTCTCCCGCCCGCAACTTCAGGCCCGCCGTCAGGGTCTTGACCGGAACCCCCGGCGCGGATTTCTGCAATTGCGGCAGCCACGGCTCCAGGCCCTCGCCGTTGGCGAACAGCGCCCGGCTGCGGGCCAGGCTGCGGATCACGCCCGTGGAAGGCTGAAAGGTGTGGGCGTCGGTTCCGGCGGGCACGATGGTGTTCACGGCCACCCGCGTCCCACCGACGTTCTTCACGAAGTCCGCGATGATAGAGGTGGTGGCGCTGACCTGCACCGGCGCGGCGGCAGCCACCCCGGTGAGCAGCGAAAGACAGAGGGGAGCGGACTTCAACATCCGAGAATGATAATCCATTATCAATATCTGGCGCAAGCCTGCACGTTGACGCGTGGGTCGGCCGCCCCAGCGCCGGGACCAAACGGCAAGGGCGGAAAGCCCTTGAATCGAGCTTCCCGCCTGCGGTGGTGTGGTTGGACGTTACCTGGTTTCGGTCAGGGTAAAGCTGCCGCTGCCCTGGTAGGCGTAGACCTCCCAGCGGTAGGTGCCGCTGCCCGCGTTGTAGGTCAGGCTCTCGTTGCTGCCCGAGCCCTCGCTGGCGGCCACGTCCACCCAGCTGCCGCCGCTCTGCTTTTGCAGGTACAGGTCGAAATCGGTGCCGCCGGGGCCGCTCAGCACGCCCTTGATGCTGCCGCCCGCGTGGCTGAAGCCGCTGCTGTACACGCTTCTGCGGCTGCTGACCGATCCGGTGTAGGTGGTGGTTCCAGCGGCAGGCGGTGGGGGCGGGGTGGTGCCGCCGCCCTCGCCGGTGAACAGCAGCTTGTTGGGGCTGCCCGTGCCCGCGCCGCTGACCTTGCCCGGCGTGGTGTTGCCCAGCAGCGTGCTGGTCACCGTGGCGGTGCTGGCCCCGGCGTTTCCAGCCAGAATCAGCGCCACCGCGCCCACCACATGCGGCGTCGCCATGCTGGTGCCGCTGATGGTGTTGGTGGCCGTGGCGCTGCCGATCCAGGTGCTGGTGATGTCGCTGCCCGGCGCGAACAGGTCCAGGCACGAGCCGTAGTTGCTGTAGCTGGCCCGCGCGTCGGTGCGCGTGGTGGCCCCCACCGTAATGGCGCTGGCCGCGCTGGCCGGGGACACGTTGCAGGCGTTCTGGTTCTCGTTGCCGCCGGCCACAACCATCACCAGGTTGCGGGCCGCCGCGTTGTTCACCGCGTCGTTGACTGCCTGACTGAAGCCGCCGCCCAGGCTCATGTTCGCCACCGCGGGGCCGGACTTGTTGTTCAGCGCCCAGTTCACGCCCGCGATCACGCCGGAGTTCGACCCCTTGCCGTCACAGCCCAGCACCTTGACCGCCACCAGCTGCACCCCCTTGGCCACGCCCCAGGTATTGCTGCCCACGGTCCCGGCCACATGGGTGCCGTGGCCCTGGCAGTCGCTGTTGGTGCCGTCCCCGGTGGTGTTGGTGCCCCACACGGCCCGCCCGCCAAAGTTGGTGTGCGAGGTGTTGATGCCGGTGTCGATGATGTACGCCTTGACGCCGCTGGCGGTGGTGTCATAGCTGTAGCTGCCGTTCAGCGGGAGGTTGCGCTGGTCGATACGGTCCAGGCCCCAGGTGGCTCCGCTCTGGGTGGCGGTGGCCCGCATCACCCCGTCCTGCTCGATGTACTTCACGTCCGGATTGGCCTGCAGGCGGCTCAGGTTCTGGGCGCTCAGGCGAGCCGAGAAGCCGTTCAGGACCTGCGAATAGATGTTCTGGATGCTGACGCCCTGCGGGTCCAGCCCCAGGCCGCGCACCAGCGCACCCGCGTTCTGGCTGTCCAGCGCCTGCGCCACCGTTTGCGCCGCCACTCGGCCCGCCCCCTGACTCAGCACCACGATGTACTGGCCCTCAATGGCCTCGGGATTCGCGGTGCCCAGCAGCGGCGCCTGGTCACGGCTGCGCCCCGAAGCGGCGTCCGAACCCAGCATCACGCCCACGGCGGCGTTCGGTGCGGCAGGCGCAGCGGCGCTGTCCGGCGCACTCTTCTGGCTTCCACAGGCCGCGAGGGTCAGGGTCAGGAACAGCAGGCCGACAGTGCTACGTCCATTCATGTAAAACCTCCAGAAAGCTTTCCAGACCGTAGCTGAAGTAAGACAGCAGGCCCCGTTCCATGTCGCCATGGCAGGTCCTCTGTCAGCCCCGAACTCTCGTTTGGAAATTGGAGGAATGATAAACGCAGAAGCCGAGCCGCCGTGTGAAATACCCGACGACGACCGCAGGCGCATTACCAGTCTGCATTCAATGAAGAAAAGACGGCGAATTGCAATTTTATTCAAAGGAATGCATAGCCCTGACCTTGACAGGTTGGCGTCTGACCTGCCGCAACGTCTCCAAACTCGCCGCGAGCCGGGCCAACGGGAAGGGCCTTCCCAGTGGGTGCGTATTGAGGCGGCAACCGTATTACAGGTTCCAGCCGCCCGCCACCTCCAGTTCCTGGCCGGTCACGTAATCGCTGGCACGCACGAAGTACAGCGCGGCGTCCACCAGTTCGGCCACCGTGCCTGCACGCCCGGCAGGGATCTCGCGCAGCGGCTGAGACACGCTGGTTTCGATCACGCCGGGGCTGACCACGTTGACGCTGACGCCGCTGCCCGCCAGCACCGACGCCAGCGAGCGCGACAGCTGCAGCACGCCGGTCTTGGCAATCACGTACGGTACGATGCCGGGCCGCGCGGTCAGGTTGTGCGCGCCCGCGTAGCCCAGATTGACGATGCGGCCGAAGCCTGCGGTGCGCATCAGCGGGGCGGCCTCCTGGCAGGTGGCGAAGGTGGAGGTCAGGTTACTGCCCAGCATCTCGGCCCACTCGGCGTCGGTGGTCTCCAGCAGCGGCCGGTTGACGTAGTTGCCCACGTTGTTGACCAGCACGGCCAGCGGTGATCCCGAGAAGGCGGCGTGCGCCCGCCGGACCAGTTCGCGGGCCTGGGCGGCGTCCCTGAGATCCGCCTGCAGGGTCACGGCCTGCACGCCCACGTCCTCGCACCGCTGGGCGGTGTCCTCGGCCTGCCCCGCGCTGCCCCGGTAATGCACGGCCACCCCGTAGCCCTCACGCGCCAGGGCCACGGCCAGCGCCCGCCCGATGCCGTGGGCCGCGCCGGTCACCAGTGCGGTTCCCCTCACGGCTCCCTGCGCTGCGCCAGGGCCACCAGCGTCTGCGTGTAGGTGTTCAGAGGGTAGGCGGCGGCCTCTTCCAGCGTCACCCAGGCCCATTCCTCGATTTCTTCGTTGGGCGTGACCTCGGTGCGGTCCGTGCGGGCGAAGTAGTCGAACAGCAGCATGTGGCTGGGCTTGTGGAACTCCGGCGACAGGACCGCCTCCTGTGTCTGGGCGTATTCGATGTCGCGCAGGACCAATCCGGTTTCCTCGCGCAGTTCGCGGGCCACGGCGTCCAGCAGCGATTCTCCCCAGTCCACCTTGCCGCCCGGCACGCCCCACAGCCCGCGCCATTTGGTGGTCCGGGCCAGCAACACCCGCCCGTTTCCGTCCCGCACCAGCGCTCCCACACACACCAACGGCCTGTCCATGCGGCCCAGGCTACGGTGAAAGCAGGCGACAGGGTGTGTGGGGGGCCACGGCGAAGCCTTTAGGACAGCAGCGGCAGCAGGCCGGCCATCGGCGACAGATCAGCCAGTTTCAGGTCCGCCACCCGCCGCCGCTCGCCGGGGTAGACCGTGAAGTCCGGGGCCAGCAGCCGTTTTTCCGGCGCCCAACCGATGATGTAGGCGTGGGTCAGGGCGGCCACGGTGGTTCGGGGCTCGGCGCGCAGGTTGTAGTGGTAATACACCTGGATGTTGATGTCGCGCGGCTCCCGGTGGTTGAAGGCTGGCCTGAACATCTCTGGAATCGCGGCAATGCCGTGATGGTACGACAGCGACGACTTCACCGAACACTTCGCGTCCGTTCCGTCCTTGCGGCGAACAACGACATCGTGGCCCGCGTCAGGCCGTGTGGCCTGCTTGTCGACGGCGGACGCGGCCACCTTTCCCTGCCCGGTCAGGTAGGCGATCACCGCCAACTCGGCGATCTCGCCCATCAGCAGGTTGTGGAATTTCTCCAGCGGGTCCCGGCCATGCAGATCGGCGCGGTCAACCACGTACGGCAGCAGGTGCGCGCAGGTCCGCGCGGCCTCCTGAACCATCGCCTCGGACACCAGCCCGTCCAGGGGCACGGCGTTGGCGGCGCTCAGGGGCACGCGGCTCCAAAAGCGTCGCGCAGCTCGGTGGGGATGGCACGGACGGTGACGTGCTCCTGCGCGACGGCCTCCGTCACCTGTTCGGCCTGCCAGGTGTAGACGGTCACGGGCCGTCCCGCCTCCACCACCCGCTGCCGGAGGTCTTCGAGCACTTCCGGGTTGGTCCGGGTCAGGTACAGCAGCGCCCGGTCGTCGGCCCAGTGCTGCTGCAGGGCACAGGCCGGACGATAGTCCACCAGCGCCTGCAGGTCCCGCAGTTGCAGGGCGAACCACAGCTGTGCGTGGGGGTCCGCCTCTGCCGGGCCAGCGGCCGCCCGCAGGTAGGCGAAGTCCCCACCCAGCCCCGGCACCTCCACCGGGCCGGAGCGGGTGCGGTAGAGATAGCCCTGGACCCCGCGGCCCACGCGCTCACGGGTCACCGACCGGCACAGGTTCTTGTGCGGCTCCTGGGGGCTGGCCTCGGTGGAGGACACCAGAATAAAACGCCGGCTGGAACCGGGCTCCTCTGCATTCAGCGCCAGAACCGCGTGGGCGGTGGTCCCGCTGCCCGCGAAGAAGTCCAGCACGGTATCGTCGGGGCCGGTGGCCTGAGCGATCAGGGTCTGGATCAGCGACAGCGGTTTGGGATAGCTGAAGCCCACGCCTGCCGTCTGCAGCATCTGCCCCAGCAGCGTGGTGCCCTCAGCGTTCAGGCCGCTGCGCAGCACGGTCCGGTTCTGCGCGCCATCCTCATCTTTGAGGCCCACGATCCAGCTCGAAATCGGCTTGCTGGGCCGCTTCACCTCCGAGCGAAAGCGCTTGTAGCCCGGCGTGCCGTAGCCCAGCCGCCGCCCGACGTACTGCGACAGGTACGCCGTCTCCTCCTCCGGGGTGTCGAACAGCCCCAGCTGAAGAAAGTGCGGGGCCTGCCCTGCCTCAATCGCGGCCCGCAATTCGGCCAGCGTGGCGTAGCAGGCGGTGCGGTCCCGCCTCGGAAAGATCACGCGGCCTTCGCGGATCAGCTGTTCCATGGTCTCGCGCCGCAACTTCTGCCCCTTCTTCACGAATCGCTCGGAGGCAAAAGCCCAGACCCGCTTGGGATTGGGGGCATACCACACGTCGTCCTGTGGGTTGTGGACCGGATAGAACCCGTTGGGGCGGGCCCGGTGGTCATGCGATTTGGACAGGTCGCCGCGCTTCCACGGGTCGGGGTTGCCGGGGTCAAGGTCTCGGTAGCCCGACAGGTCCTTGTCCAGTCCCGCGAATGAGAAGCCCGGCCGCGCATAGCACAGCACGTATTCATGGTCGACGCTCAGGAAGCTGGGCGGCACGTCGTTGCTGCCCGAACGCCGCCGCCACACGAAAGTGCCCACCTTGCCCCCCACGAGCACCTGGTCCAGCAATAGGGTCAGGCGGGCCACCTCGTAATCGTCGATAGACACGAACAGCACGCCGTCTGGCGCCAGCAACTCCTGAGCCAGCCTCAGGCGCTGGGCCATGAATTCCAGCCAGGCAGAATGGCGGTAGGCATCGGCCTTGCCGTGATAGCGGTCATGATAGGCCAGCTCCTGTCCCCCGGTGTTGTACGGCGGATCGATGTAGATGCATTTGATCCGCCCCCGGTGGGTCAGCCCCAAGAAGCGCAGGGCATCAAGGTTATCGCCCTCGATGATCAGGTTGTGATGGGGCGCGTCGCCCACGCTCAGGCCCAGGTCGAGAGTCAGCGTGGGGGCCGGCACCGCCTCCAGCTCTTCCCGTTCCCACACCAGCCCGAACTGCTGCGCGGCGTCCCGGCGCTCCAGCAGTTCGATCAGGGCTTCCCGGTCAAGCCCGGCGTAGCGGGAATCCGTCACCATCGGTCCTGAGCAGCGCGGTCAGGCGCCGGCATTTGAAACAGAGTCCACACGATGCAGCCATCATAAAACACCCGCGCCCCAATCCACAGATCGGCCCGCCTGCAAAGGAGGTGCTAGCCTCACGGCCATGAACCTCAAAACCGATGATTACCGCGTAAAGGTCGGCAAGACCGTTCGGCTCAAAAACTGGAAGACCGACGAGAAGGGCGGGCTGGACAAAAAAGAGGGCAAGGCCTGGGCCAAGGTCCTGGCCGACGAGCTGGCCGGGTGGCAGGAGCGGCTGTATGCCGAGAACAAGCAGGCGCTGCTGATCGTCTTGCAGGCGCGGGACGCGGGCGGCAAGGACGGCACGGTCAAACACGTCATCGGGGCGTTCAACCCGAATGGGGTTCGCATCGCCAACTTCAAGGTGCCCTCCGAGGAGGAACTGGCCCATGATTTCCTGTGGCGGATTCATGCCCAGACGCCAAAGACGGGCATGATCGCCGTATTCAACCGGAGCCATTACGAGGACGTACTGGTCACCCGCGTTCACGCCATGATCGAGGAAGATACTGTCCGACGGCGTCTGGACCATATCCGCAATTTCGAAAGCCTGCTGACCGACTGCGGCACGCGCGTTCTCAAGTTCTACCTGCATGTCAGCCAGGACGAGCAACAGGAACGCCTGCAAGATCGCCTGGACAACCCCGACAAATTGTGGAAGTTCAACACAGGCGATCTGGAAGAACGTGCCCTGTGGGATGAATACACCGAAGCCTATGAGGACGCGCTGACCACCAGCACGGCGGCAGCACCCTGGTATGTGATTCCCGCCGATCACAAATGGTTTCGCAATTTGCTGATCAGTCAGGTCATCCTGGACACCCTGAAAGACATGAATCCCCAGTTCCCAGCAACCGATCTGAACCCGGATGAAATCAAGATCAAGTAGCCCCTTCGATTACAGTCATCTCAAGCTGTTGGCATAGAGCGCGCGACGGTCGATTGGGCAACGCGTAAGCCGAAACCTTTGGACAACTTGGCGACGCTGCCTCCTTCTGTACGATTCAAAGTTCATCGAAGAGTAGAGGAGGCAGCGCCCTGACTAGCGAATCGACACAGTGCCATTTCAATAGCTGTATGGAGCTCGAATTCGGAAGAACGCGTGCTCGAGAATTTTCGCTAGGTCCGAGAGAGCTCCAAAGGCCATGCGCAAGCTTGTTGCCCTTGTAAAGCCAGAGCCCCTGCCTGCCTCCCTGTACTTCAGAACTCAATGGCGATGGATGAAGCCGCTGACTTACGGCCAACGCTCACAACACACAAAAAAAGCCCCCTCCGAGGAGGGGGTGGGGTGGAGCGGGAGACGAGATTCGAACTCGCGACATCTACCTTGGCAAGGTAGTGCTCTACCAGCTGAGCTACTCCCGCAAAACATGCGCCGAGGGGCGCATGGGAAGGGAAAAGAAAAAACCCCCGCAC
>NZ_VDMO01000046.1 GCF_006335125.1 Deinococcus radiopugnans ATCC 19172 | reverse complement strand
GCCCTCGCCGGACCCTCTGACCCAGCCGCTCAGGGGCTGACACTAATCCCGTTTAGTGTCAATCACGCCGGCAACAGGCCCTACTTCAGCGGGACGACTCCCCCAAACTTGAGCAGCGCCTGGACGGTGCGCCATAAGATCAGACTCCCCTTCTCGATGCTGTCGTCGGCGCTGTCCGGCTCAGGGGTCAGGCACTGAAGAATGCCGCTGGCCGCCTCAGCCCAACTCGATCCCATACTGCCGCTGGCGCTGCTTCTGGGGTGCTTCCGGTTCCGGGGTCTGGAGTTGCGTCTGGGGCTTCGGCGCTCCCCCCTTAAGGTCGTTCAGGTCCAGTGTGGGGGCCTTGCCGCCTGTTTTTCCCGTGCCGCTGCCCGAATCGTCGGCGTCGACCTGTTTGACGGCCACCCCCTCCCTGCTGATTTCGCCCCGCAACTCGATCTCCTTCCCACGGTCCAGCCGTAGGGGGCTCAGCTCCAGCTCCCGCTTCAGGCGTTGCTCCATCTGGAACGCCAGTTCTCGCAGGTGGGCCAGATCATCCCGCCGCAGGGTGGTAGCAGTCCCAAAAACAACGTGGACATGGATGTTTCCCTGCTCCTGCTGGTGAACGGCCAGGGCGTAGATTTCCGCGTCAGGCCGCCGCGCCTGAATCGCCTGGGCCAGCATCTCCACGGTGGACCGCTCGTGCCTGGGCAGCATCGGCAGATCGCCGGGCAACTTGGTGGTGAAGGCCAGATGTTGCTGATAGCGGGTCTCGGTCTCCCTGATCCGTTCCAGGGCTTCATGCCGGTCAGTCTCGGTGGCCCCGTAGCCCTCTTCCAGCCGGTAGAGCCGGGTCTTCTTGTCCTCGTCCATGTACTTCACGGCGCTCCCAGCGCGGGCTTTGCCTCCAGCGCTGGTCTTGGTGTAGGCGTTGCCGCTGCGGTCCTTCATCGACGTGACCACCCGCTGATTGGACGCAAGGCGGGCCATTACCTGAACAGTCCTTTCTTGGCCTTCGCGGTTTCCTCGGCCTGCTCCAACTTCTCAATGGCCGTGATGGTGACGCGCTGGGTGTCGTTGATCCGCTGGCCCATGTAGGTCAGGGTCTCCCCCATTCTGCTCATCATCTCCATGACCAGGGCTTGTTGTTCGGTCAACCGCCGGACCTCCTCGGCCAGCGTCCGCACTTCCCCCAGTCCTGCGGTCATCTGTGCGGTGGACTCCCGGACTCTCATCAGCAACGTGGGGTCATCGTTGCTGATACTTTCGGATAGTTGCCCAATGGCCGCCTTGATCGCCGGGGTAGGGTTCTTGAGAACGTGAACGGCGTACTCCCACGCCTCCTCGTTGTAGGTATCGGCCCTGTCGCTTTTGAGGAGGGCTTGCAAGGTCACGCGGGCCAACTGCCGGGTGGCGATGCTCTCCAGCGCCGTGCGGGCAAACAGTGAACGCACCCGGTGGTGATGCTCAGCCATCTCGCGGTGCACCGTTTCCACCACGGCCGCTTTGAGCAGTTCGGAGGTCAGCATGTCGCGGTCTTCCATGCTGTAACGCTCCAGCAGGTGAGCGCAGAAGGTGGATAGCTTGACTCCGTGTGCGCCGGCCAACCGCTCCAATTCGGCGGCGTGATGGGCGGCGAGACTGACCGTCACGTTTCTAGGCTTGTGGGGCGGTCTCCCAACGGCTTTGGTCATAACGTCAACGTACCATTTTGACTGTCCAGGAATTTATTGAAGGCGTACTCTGGTTTTTTCCCCTCTAGAACTGCGTTCTAGAGGCAAGATGCACGCTAGTGCTAATCTTGCGGAACACCCCAGCATCCGCAGGAAATCGCCGCCCAACGCCTCCTCCTGCTGACGCTCATGCCCTGGTATTCGAGCTGCTGCTTCGTCGTTTCTCAGCGTAATTTTTCGCCCAAAAGTGCGCGGGTGGTGAAGCTCAAATTTTACCCGTGTAAGAACAACGTGCCACACAGCAAAAAACCTCGATCTCTAGCTAGTTTACCCGCACGCTTATCTTGCTTACCCTCCCCAAATAGCCACTCCAGTCCCGTTTTCCTCCTCCCAGCGCGGCGCAATCGAGTTTGGGGAGGGTCTCCTTTTTCTGCTCCTGCTTCTGCTTCCTGGCCCTGCTGGAGACCCTAAAAAACTGGGGCGCGTGGCCCCAGCTCTCAGACGGAATCAGTGAATGGGTTCAGGTGTTTTTTCTTCGTTGGTGGAAGCGGGCTTCTTCGTGGTCTTTGTGGCCTTGGGCTTGCGCTTCCGGCTGCCCTTTGTCTGTTGCTGGATCGCCGCATTCAACTCAGCGTCGGTCAGCTCCTGCGCCTGCTCCACCGTGAAACCGTTCTGCTTTTGGGTCTGCTCTTGCCGTTCGATCCACGCCGAAACCTGCTGAGCGGTGCCATCCGTGTAGGCGTAGTTCTGGACCTGCCGGGGCTGTCCCTTGAAGCCTTGAATCTCGAAGCGCGTCAAGAGTTTCAGGGCCGGGATTTCACCCTGTTTGACCGCCCGTTGAAACAGCGTGTAAAGACGGCGCTGTGTCTCTGGCGACTTGTTCCTGACGTGTTCCGAGAAGGTCAACATGGAGGGAGAGTACCAGACCCAAAGAGCGCCCTATTTTCTTTCAAGCACACCGGAAGCAGCAGGCCAGGACCGGAGGAGTTTTCCCGGTCCTGGCCTGCCAGTGAGGATGTGCAGCTTCGCAGTAGGTTTGAGGACTGGACATCAAGGATTCAGTGCGGCGCGGTGGCCCATCTCAATGGCTTCCATGTCGTGCAACTCCTTGTTGATTTCTACGAGTTGAGCCAGCAGCACAGCGCGGCGCTGGGCCATTTGATCGAGCACCTGACGGCGCTCATCGGCTGTGCAGGGCAGATGGCGGATCACCTCAGCCTGTTGGTACTGTTCGTCGGTCATGGTGACTCCTCCTGTACACCCATCGACAGCGGCTGCAACGCTATGAATCAAGAACACAACGCAGGGATGCAGTTTGAAGCGCCTCAGCCCCTTGGACTGGTGGGGCGGATCTCGTTTACGTCCTGCCGCCGGAGCTGATTGCAGAGCGCTGAGTGTCCCATGCACTGTCCAACGCCGCCTCCACCGCTTCGCCCTCGGCCAATCGATAAAAGCATCCACCGTTCTCGGCCTTTCTCATCACCACCAACCCATCTGCCGCGAATTTTCTCAATGTTTTTCGTAAATAGGCCATGCTGGGCACATGGCCACGTTTGGTCAGTCGGTCACGAATATCACTCTGTCGCTGCTCTTCGAGAGAGAGGCAGAGCAGCACATCATTCGCCTTCATGTTATCCAGCCTTCGGCATACTTTGCCGTTAGAAGTGGTGAGGGAGTGCAACCCGGATTGCACACTAAACATCTCAAACTGCAGACTCTTTAAAGTTCTGCCTGAAAAAGAGAGACGAGGAAAGCTCAGCCGCCAGAGCCTATCTCTGCTTGAGCTTCAGCGCGTTGCAACGCTCAAGGGTCAATCCTGTAACTCCGTGGCCTCAAGTGCCGCTTCCACCGTTTCAACGTCAGCCAACCGGTAGAAGCACCCGCCCAGTTCAGTCGTTCTGGTCACCACCAACCCAGCCTCGGTGAGTCTTTCCAGGATGTGTCGTAAGGACGATATGCGGGGCTGGTGTCCACATTGAATCAGTCGATCATAGATGCCGTTTTGGCGTTGCTCATCGCGAGAGAGGCACAGCAGGACATCACTCGCTTTCATACTTTTGATTCTTAGCGACAATTGAGTTCCAAAGGTGTGCGCGAAGTAAAGCCAAAACTCCATTAACTCACGTTTAGAGTGTCTTACAAAGAAAACGTCTCAAACAATAAATTTTATTGATATTGGCTCAACTGAATGTTTTCAATTTCAAATTTAAAAATAGACCCGAAATGAATAAATGATCTGCCAGAGAAATACTATTCCACAGAGGTTATCGGCTCAATATAGCTTATCCACATACTTTTTTGCAGCAGACATAATCAAATTTTCGTCTCGAATCCCTATATAAGAGATTCTATCAAGAATACTTTCACCGTCTATCTTGACGGTCCAGTTTTTCCGGGCAGCGGCATGCCTGCCGAGAGGACGGTTAGGGAGGGGAGAGAAATCTATAACGATCTCACGGCCTTTATATACTTCCTTGAGCATGGGTTCAAAGCATACACAGGAGAAGGAGACGTATCTATCTTTTATATTTCTAACAAAGAGTACAAATCTTCATCTTTGACCTAGACCCAGCTTTTGGGTGGATTCGGACAGCACCCAGTCGAACGGCCCGCCGGCTCGAAACGTCCTCTCTGCCTTGGCCTTTGCCCTATTTCGTAGCATGCGCCCATGACAGCTCGCGGTCCTAAACTGCCCCGGTGTACCTACGAGATCAAGCGCGGAGGTCAGCTCGAACTGGTGGAAGCGGGCCAGGTGCCTGAACTGGCGGCGCATCTGGTGGCGGCGGGCCTGGACCAGGACACCGCCACCGCTGCGGCTTACCTGCTCGCCCACCACAAGGCCCGCGTGACCGCCGCGCAATGGTCGATCCGCTGGGTCGGCAAGATCAAGAAACAAGCACCCTCTCCCTAAAAAATAGACACTTTATCTTAGTACTAATAACTCATTTAATTTATAAATAACGGAGTTATTCCTTTAAGACTAATTATTTTTACGCTATATACTCGTGCTAATTAAAAGTGAAAGCAGAAAAATGACAGCATCGTTACTGCTTGTACCATATAAATACCAAGTAAATAAAAATATTAATAAGATTACCAGTGAAGGAATATTTGATGACGCAGGCACCTCTGGCCTCCGCAGCCTCAGCTATTCCTCGACGGTGCCTTCCAGCGTGAATCGCTCTGCTGACCTACCTCCAACTGATTCCAATAAATGCTTATGAAAGACCTCGAGGATTTTGGGGGACAAGACATCATTTCCTGGGAAGCCTTCATGAATGTATCGCACACCTGCAAAGCTGTCAGCCACCTTCTTCAGATGCCGCTCGATCGGCTCGCCTAACTCCAAATCGTCGGAGCACTCTTGTAATTTATCCTGAACCTTCTGTGGAAGGGCAGTGAAAAGCTCATACAAGCCATAGATTCTTTTCTGAGGCGCACCATAGATTTGAATAAATCCTTTGAGATACAGTTCAGCGGCAAAACCGATCAACACTTCCACAGAGAGATGAAGATTCTCTTTCCAGGGTTCTAGAGCGGCTTGCTTGAATTCGGAGTTCTGTAAATCAGAGTCAACAGGACCAAACGCACTGAACTTTGCACGGAGTAGACGAGAAGCTGCATGATGCGCGACAGCTGAATCAAAAATCTTGAGATCATTTCGATGAAGACGCATGCTTCATTATAAATGGAACATTTACAGCATGGCCTGCCTCGCGGCGGGTCATCTTCCTGTGGGTCGGCTGAGGGGGTGGGGCATCCGGCGCGCACTCTGCGCCGGAGGTCACGCCGCCCGAAGTCGGGCATTCAGCAGCGCAGCGGGGCGTTTCAGGCTGCCCCACTCGTGCCGATCCACGTCCAGGCGGGCCAATTGCGCCGCCAGCACCTGGAGTCCCCCGCGCCCTTCCACCTCCGCATTCCAGGCGTTCCAGATGGCTTTGCAGTACCAGCGTTGCGAGTGGTCATCCTCCAGGGCGTGGGCCAGCGCTGTTCCCAGGATGCCCACCAGCGCCGCCCGTTTGTTGGCGTCGGATTCCGCCACCGTCGGCAGCAGGTAAATCACGTCCTGCACCGTCTTGACGGCTTCTTCGAGCTCCTCGGTGGAGAATATGCGCGGGTCAGCGAATAACGGGTCTTGAACCTGGCCGGGGGTAACGGCCCACGCTTTTAACTGGTCTTTGAGGTACTGGGCCTTCATCGGATGAGCAGTTGACCCGCGCATATTTTTTTCTGCGTCTGGGACGCCGTTCGCATTTTCAGCCTTCGCGGCTTCCCACTCCGCCAACTGCTCCGCCCGCTGGACCACCTTCCAGGCGGTGCGGCCTGCCTGCCGGTCCTCATCAAGGTTGCGGTACTGGGCGTTCAAGTCCTGGTACGTCAGCTTGGCCTTGTGGCCCGGTTGCAGCCGGATCGCGTACAGCGTGCCGTCGATCACCGGAATCCGCTGGCCGTCACGGGTGGTCATGGTGGTGTAGTGCGGGCGGGCATCGATATACCCCAGCGCTTCGAGGATCGGGGTCCACCGCCGCAGGGTGCTGACGTCCTTGTCCACCTGCGCGGCCATCAGCTCGTTGGGCAGGTGCAGCACCATTTGAGGGGGCAAAGATCCATCAGCGCGGCGGTACAGGTCCGGGCGCACCGTCAGGGCGTGGCGGGCCAGCTCGCCCAGCAGCTGCGCCCACACGCCGGCCCCTTCGGTGTCCGCGCCCTTGCCGCGCTGGGGGCGCAGGGCGTCCAGGTTCATCAGATCAGCAACAGGGGGGGGCGCGGTGGGTTTGACCTTCAGGCGTCTTGGCGCGTAGCAGGCTCGCAGGGGGGCTGGCATGTCGGCAGAGGGGGTGAAGTCCTGAAGCCGCTTGTAGGGGGCCTGCTGGGCTTCCAGGGACGCGGTGCGGCGCTCCTCGCGGCGGCGCTGGGCTTCGCACTTCTGCGCTTCGAGCTTCTCAGCGC
Source organism: Deinococcus radiopugnans ATCC 19172 (assembly GCF_006335125.1). NCBI lineage: Bacteria > Thermotogati > Deinococcota > Deinococci > Deinococcales > Deinococcaceae > Deinococcus > Deinococcus radiopugnans. The sequence continues at coordinate 7,696 of NZ_VDMO01000046.1, read as the reverse complement.
GGGCCGCATCAGCGTCTCGGCGGGCTTCCAGCTCGGCCATGATCTTATCCAGCTCCGAGCATTCCTGCTTCAGGAACGCATCGACAGCGGCGGGCACTGGAGGGGGCGTGTCCGTCTGGTGAACCTGCACAGCGCGGGCCATTTCCAGAAAGTAACTGGTGGTCTTCGCCTGCTTGGAGGTGAGGGGGAGCTTAACTGTGGCGGGGTCTGGAAATGTGGGGGCGTTTTGGCCTACCATAGGGGTACGGCTGCCCTGTCGTTGATTGTTCATCGCGAGTGGATCCTTCGAGGTGGGGTAGCAGAGTCAGAGCGTTGGTAGCGCTGCTGGCTCGCTTCGTTTTCAACAGTAGCACCCCGCGTAGAGCGGGGTGCTATCTGTTGGTGTTCTGTTGGCGCCCTGTTGGGCTGCTGTAGGGCGGGCTGGGACTTAGCGATAGCTTTTTAGACTCAGTGCATATTGGGAACCGGACAAAACTCAATGCCTGCCGAGAAGGCGCTCCAGCACGTCATTTCCAGAGACGCCCTGGTCCCAGTGACGGGCGGTCTGAGTGGCGAGATATGCAGCGGCCAGCCGCTGCAAGCCCAGGAGCAAGGTTTTCTTGCCAGGCGGGCGATTTTTGTGGGGGACGTGGCCACCCAGATGCGCGAGCAGTCGGACGTGTGGCGTGTCCAGCGTTTCACCCAGGGTAAAGACGTAGGCGGCCACCACCCAGCTCATGGCCACCAGGGTGCGCAGGGCCTGGAAGTCGTGAAGGCGGACGTCCTCCCAGCCCAGGGACGTCTTCGTCCAGGCGAAGACGTCTTCGATGCTCCAGCGGCGCAGGTACAGGCGGACCACCTGCCCGGCGTCCACGCCGGGCGACACCGGCAGGCTGGTCAGCAGCACCCAGCCCTCCTCGTCGCCTTTGGGACGTGTGGGAAAGCTCAACTGAACGGCCCGAACGGGCAGCCGGCCGTCGTCCAGCCAGACCTGCTGGGCACGCAGTTCGGTGCGGGTGGGGCGCCAGATCAGCCGCTTGCCCTGCTTGACCGGACGGGCCAATTCGAAGACGTGAGTGACTGGGGCACGGTGCAGTGCACCGTGCAGCGGTTCCCCCTCACCCGTCGGACGCAGGCGCGTCTGACGATCCAGGTGGCGGGCGCGGATCACGAAATCGACGTGCAACCGCCGCAGACGGCGCAGGATCCGGAGGCGGTCGAACCCGCGATCCAGCACAAAGATGATCCGCAGCACGCCCGCGGATCGCAGGGCGCGCGTGAGCTGTTCGAGCGCCTGGAGCACCACCGTATTCTCACTGGTGAAGCCTGGGGCCAGGGTGCTGTACAGCGTGTGGTACAGCAGCGTTTGACGCCCATCAGGCGTCAAACCGATGGCATTCAGGGTCCGGTAGCCCGCGACTGGCTGGCCCCTCAGATCCCGCACCGTGTCCAGATATTCCAGGGTCTGACTGTGCGGCTTGCGCAGATCGGAGCCGTCCAGAACGACGATCACTTCATCGGATCCGGCCACCCGCGTGGCACCCTGCGTCTGGATGTGGTTCAACAGGGTATCGGCGTTCAGGTCGCTGCGTTGGTGGTCATGATGGACCAGCCGTCTCAGTCGACGTTCCGCTTGTGGTCTCGCCCCCGTACCGGGGGCGACGCGGGCCATCTGCGCCAGGCGCGTGGTGCCGCTGGCCAGGATGCCACTCAGCGCCGCCTGGAAGGCAGCAAAGAGGCGCCGATCTCGGAAGAGGGTGCGGTACGGCTGCACGAAGTCGCTCAGACCACCGATATCCACCGTCGCTGAGGGCGTCATGCCCTGAATATGCACACTTTTGTCCGGCTTTCAATGCATACATTTGACAGGGGCTGAATACCGCCCTATATTGGAGGAATCAAAGCGGCCTCTGGGCCGCTTTTTCCGTTGTCTTTGGAGAAATGAGCAGGAAGAAGAAGCCTTCAGGACGCGGCGCGCGGCTGGGCTGGGGCCAGGGCCAGCCGGTAGCCCAGTCCATGCAGCACGGCGCTGATGGTGCTGAGCGTAGGGTTGCCGTCCTCGGAGAGCGCTTTGTACAGACTGGTCTTGCCTATGCCCACCTGCCGCGCCAGCTCCGGCACCCCACCGCGCGCCTCGGCCACATTCCGCACCGCCAGCATCAGGTGCTGAAGGTCTCCGTCCTGATCAAATTCCTCCAGGGCCACTTGCAGGTAGGCGAACGCCTGTTCGGGATCGGCGCGCAGCTCGTCGATCAGCGCGTCCTGAAATTTGCGGTAGGTTCTCACGGCTCTTCCTCCTGGGGTGGGTCTGGTTGTGAATCTGACGCTTCCGGGTCCGGGCGGTGCTGCTGGTAGTCCTGCCAGTACGCCTTGGCGGCCTCGATGTCGCGGTCCTGACTGCCCTTGTCGCCGCCGCACAGCAGCACCACCAGGCGCTCGCCATCCTCGGCAAAGTAGATCCGGTAGCCGGGGCCGAAGAACAGGCGCAGCTCGATCACGCCGTCTCCGACCGCCTTGGCGTCCCCATATTGACCGGCGCTCAGGCGTTCCAGGCGGCGATCAATGCGCGCCACCGTCACCCGGTCGCCCAGCTTCCGACGCCAGCGGGTCAACGGCTCCCGGCCCTCCTCTGTGCGGTAGATGATCAGTTCTTTCTGGGTCATGGAGGCGGCCTCTCGGCCAGCCATAAAGTACACCAAAGTGTACTGAGCGACAAGTCACGGGCTTGTGGAACCAAGCCTGCACCAGGCCTTCTCGCTGGCTCAGCGCAAGATGGACCCCGCCCACCCCCTCTTTGCTGATCATCGGGCAGCAGCTTGAGCGGTGGCCCTGGGCACTCACGGGTTTTCGTTGGTCTTTTTGCCAGTGAATTGCCAGAGCAGCATCAGATTCCACGGCGCGTCCGCAGAATCTATTTTTTTGCCGTGCCAGTTGAGGAAACGCCACAGTCAGAATCAGAATCTGAGCGCCGTTAGACGGCTCCGCAGGGCATCCACTGGACACTGTTCTAGTAACCCAGCAATCGAACAATCAACCCACGGAGGCCCGTCGGCGGCGAGTCTGCGGTGACGGGTGGGAGTGCCGCATGAGTGGTGACTTCGAGGCGGGCCAGTTGTCCACGGGTCTCCCCGATCTCTTCCCGAGCAGCCGCCAGTTCACGGCGAAGCTCTTCGATCTCCTCACGGCTGCTGGTCAGCTCGGCCATGATCGGCGCGAGTGCTGGGGCCAGGGCCTCGCGCAGCAGCTCGGCCAGATCCTCACGGCTGGTCAGCACCCCAGGCACTCGCACCGGGGCGGCCTCACTGCCTTCACTCTGCCCAGTGACGGCCTTCATCGCCGCTTCAACACTCAGCCCAGGGTGCGTGAGCAGGTGCGCCCGTGTGACTTCCAGCAGTTCGACGGCGGCCACCGGGTACAGCCGGCCCCGAATCGGGTCAACCTCCAGGCTGATCCCCGCCACCGCCTCCAGGGCCAGCGCGTACCGGCGCACCATGCCCACCTTCACGCCTAGACGCTCGCCCACCTGTCCCGCCGTCAACCGTTCACCTGCCGTCATGTCTGGGCAGCATCACACATGGCGGCCTCACTGTGAGGGCTCATCCAGTGAGTGAGGGCCTCACAGTGAGGGAGTGAGGCCTTACGCACAGGCCTCACTGAGTCAGTGAGGCCTGTGCTTGCTGTTACTTAGGCGAGGAAGCAACACCATTGGCTGCGCCACCCCCGATCCTTTTTGGTAACCCCATTTACCGGAAGTCAAAGTGCGACGAACGTCCGTTGGCACGGTGCTTCATTCGCCACCGCCATCCAGAAAGATGTCCTCAATCTGTACCTTGAACAGCCGCGCCAGCTTGAAGGCCAGTGGAAGGCTGGGATCATATTTCCCGGTTTCCAGCGCGTTGACCGTCTGGCGCGACACGTCCAATTTGTCGGCCAGTTCCGCCTGGGTCAGATCGTTCTCGGCACGCAGCACCTTGATGCGGTTTTTCATCCCCCGCTGTTCTCCCGGCGACGCAGGTACAGCTGGGTCACCACCATCGCAATAACACCAGCCAGCAGCGAGAGATAGATGGCGTCAAAGGAGAGGGCCGGTGATCCGAGATCCTGCGTTTCGCCGTTCAGCTTCACAGACTGATAAGCAGCCCACCACAGCGTCCACGCCAAACCTGAGACGGTGATGACACCACTGACCGCCAGACCTTTCAGAAAGCGCAACTTCCCCAGTTCGTCAAGCACTTGATACTGCCGTGCCAGGAGACCCAGCCCGGCCAGCAGTGTGACGCCGCTGACCAGCCAGAAGACCAGATCGGAAGCTGGACGGAAGGAAGCGTAGCCAAACAAGCCGATCATGACCACAAGCAGCATGGCGCTGTACGCGACTTCTACCCAGCGGATTCTGGCCCACTGGCGATCCCGGTTGGACTGTTTCATGGCGCTCACTTCTCCTCCAGCGCTCTGGCAGCGCTGCTCTGTTTCACGAAGATCACGCCGTCAAAGGCCTGTGGCAGCGCGATATTGGCCCCGGTGGGCAGGCCCGGCGCATACACCGCCCCCACGCCCGCGATGCCGACGGGCTGCGCGAGCCAGGTGTTCAACACCGGGTGTTGCCTGGCCTGCGCCACGTCCAAGTAGGCGGCAGGGGCGTCTCCGGCGATCAGGGCGTCCAGGCTATCGCGCGGTGCGGGCGCGGCCGACAGGGTCACCGGACCACCCGCCCCCTGCGTCGGATCGCTGGGGACGGCGCGCAGTTCGCCACCGCCAAACGAGAATCCCACCGTGCGGTAGCCCCTGCCCAGCGTCTGCGCCAGGTGCTGGCCCAGGTTGACGTAAGGCTGCCCCTGCGCCGGAACCTTGGAAATGTGGAAGTTGTGCGCCCACAGCATGGCTTTCTGACCGGGGAACAGGGTGTCCAGCGCCGTGCGGGTGTTGCCGAACATGGCCGCGTCGCGGATCAGGTTGCTCCGGGCCGAGTCGGTGCTAGGAACCGCATAGAACGTGGCCCCCTGTCGCAGGGTTTCAGCCAGGTGCAGCAAGGTGGCGCGCTGAGGCGTGCTGGCTGGCAGGGCGGCCAGGGCTGTCTGCAACCCAATGATCTGCGTCTTCAGGACAGCGCGGCGCTCAGGTGTCGCTTCCCCCAGTGTGGTCCAGTCACGGGCGGTCACGTCGCTCAACGTCTTCAGAGCAGCCTGCACCTGTGCATTCGGCGGTGCAAGCTGTGCCAGCAGATCAAGGCTGCCGCGTGGGTCTTGCATGTCGATGCCCACCACGCGCAGCTCCGGCTTGTCTCCCCGCGAGGCGTTGTACTGGCGCATCCAAACCAGCAGGTCACGGACCTCCTGCGTTTTCCAGGTCCAGAAGTCGAAGGCGCGGGTGGCGGCGTCCGGGTCATTCGGCCCCTCGCCGCGCACGAAGCGGTCCACGGCGTAGCCGTCGTCGAAGTCGGCCTCAATGGCAAACACCGTGAACCCATACTTCTGAACCAGTTCGCGGAACAGCCGGTCCTTGAGCTGAAAATGTTCAGCGGTGCCGTGGCTGCCCTCGCCTGCGCCGATCAGACGCGCGCCGCGCGTCAGCCCCTCCAGCCAGGAGAAGTCGCTGTTCTGTGCGTTGGCCGCTACTGAACGGATGGGCCGCGCCACCGTCATCAGCGCGGTGCGGCGCTCAGCGAGCTGCGCGTCGGTGAGCAGCGGCGGGGCCACCTGCCGGATCACCTGCCCGGCCACCCGCGTCTCGCTTTCCAGCACGCGCGAGGACGTGATCAGCCACTGGCCGCTGACCTTGCGCCACACGTCTTCTGAAAGTGCGGTGACTTGCAGCGGCACCTGCGTGCCGTTCATGACACTCTCGGCGTCCATATCCTGACGGTTGACGATGGTGGCCTTCTCGTCGCTGAGCTGCACATCCTGAAAGCGGATATCCAGCCGGTTCACCTTCAAGGCTTCAGCCGTTGAGGCGGCCAGGGCAACCTCCAGCGGAATGGGCTGGTTGGTCACGTCCAGCAGTGTGGCGTCCGGCGCATACAGCGAGCGCAGGGTCTGGAGGTCGCCCGTCAGGTAGGCCTGCCGCAAGGTGTCGTAGCGCGCCTGAAGATCGGCGGGCAGATCGGTGGTTTGGGCCGCGGCAAGCTGGGTGGTCAGGGCAGTGATGGCAAGGGGGAGGAAAAGTTGTCGCATGTTGATGCTCCTTGTGGTGGTAGGTGGCCTGTAGAGATCTGGTTACCTTGGCTAAATGACAATCTTGCTTGACTCAAGGTAAACTACCCCGTGCTGATTGTCAAGCATATTTGACAATATTTGCGATGAGACTCTTGACAGAGCTGGGCTCGTCTGACGCAGTGGTAGCCTGGTTCCTGCGCGTCGCCCGGACCGTCGCGTGATCTGTTTTGAATCGACTCCCAGAGTTCACGACAACAGGCAGTAGGGCCTGTCCAGTTGGGGTATACCCCAACCTGACGTTAGGTTAGACGCATCTCAACGCGATAAACACGGCAAAAAACAGGTGCGATTCTGGCAAGGCATCAAGGTCTAAGACCCTAATCTGACACTCGCGCCGTCCGACCGTTCAACGGCCGGGTCAATGCCTTGCCCTGTCCCGCATCTTTGCCTGACAGCCGGCGTTCCGGCTTCCACGGCCGCTCTACTTCGCAAGCCGCCCGCATTTCCAGCGCAGTGAGCAAGTCGGCGACTGAAGCGACAAAGACCGCGTGCAAGTGAGACGCCTCCGCTCTGGCCCGCGCCAGTTTCTCGGGTGACCGACGGCCATTCATACTCCATTTTTGGCCGCCGTGCCGGCCACTGGCTGGCAAAAGCATGGGGCAACCTTCATGCTGCCGCGGCATTTCGCAGTGAGCTGTGTCGAGAACCCCCCTATAGTCGGGGTCATGCCCTTTCCCGCGCGTTACCTGCTGGTGGACGACAGTCCCCAAGACCGCCTCCTGGCGCAAGAGGCGTTTGAGGCGCTCTGTCCGGACTGCACGCTGACGTGCGTGGGGAGTGGACGCGAAGCCCTGGCCCTGTTCGACGACCCGGCTTTCGATCCGGACGTGATCCTGCTGGACCTCAACATGCCGGGCATGAACGGCTTCGAGGTACTCCGGGCGCTGAAGGACAATCCACGCTTGGTTCACATCCCGGTGGTGATCCTGTCCACTTCGGCCGCCCAGCAAGACGTCAGCGAGGCCTACACCCTGCACGCCAGTTCGTATCTGGTGAAGTCGGCCAACTTCACCGAGTTTCTACAGCAGGTGGAGACCTTTCTGCGGTACTGGCAGCTCAGTCGCACCATCAGAAGCCAGCCGATCGGCTGATCCCTGGCCCGCATCACGCCCAGCGTCACCACTCGCGGTCGTAGCTGTGTTGCCGCTGTCGCTGGCCCTCCTGATCCTGCTCGTAGCTGCGCTCGTGCTGGTGGAACTGGGCCAGCTCGTGCGCGCCGCCCTGATCGTGGTACAGGCCCAGCTCCCGCTGCTGCTCGCGCTGGTGTTCGGAACTCTCGCGGCCATACGTTCGCAGGTTCGCCAGCTCGTCCTGCTGCAAGGTCCGGGACGTAGCCGCCAGCGCATGGATGTAATCGTGCCGCAGATGGTGAGGATCTGCCCTCGCCGGACCCTCTGACCCAGCCGCTCAGGGGCTGACACTAATCCCGTTTAGTGTCAATCACGCCGGCAACAGGCCCTACTTCAGCGGGACGACTCCCCCAAACTTGAGCAGCGCCTGGACGG
>NZ_VDMO01000045.1 GCF_006335125.1 Deinococcus radiopugnans ATCC 19172 | reverse complement strand
GTGGGAATGATCTTTTCCGGCTCGGTGGTCGCCAGGATGAAGATGACGTGGCCCGGCGGCTCCTCCAGCGTCTTGAGGAGGGCGTTGAAGGCCGCCCGCGACATCATGTGCGCCTCGTCCAGAATGTAGATCTTCTTGCCGCCGCGCATGGCCGCCAGCCCCACCAGTTCGCGCAGGTCGCGCACGTCGTCCACACTGTTGTTGCTGGCCGCGTCGATTTCCATCACGTCGGGGTGAGAACCCGCGCGCACGCTCAGGCACGAGTCGCATTCACCGCAGGGCTTGGGCGCGGGGCCGGTGCAGTTGGCGGTCATGGCGATCAGCCGGGCCGTGGTGGTCTTGCCCACGCCGCGCGGCCCGGAGAACAGGTAGGCGTGGCCCACGCGCCCGGCCTCCAGCGCGGCCTTCAGCACATCTTTGACGTGTTCCTGGCCCACCACCTGATCCCAGCGGATGGGGCGGGCGCGCTGGTAGATGGCGCTCATGCCCGCACCTCCAGCAAGAGGGAGGGCGTGCGGCAGCTGGCTTGCAGAACAGGAAAAACGACCGACTGATGGACTGCTGAACACGCACCGCTCACCGCAAACCTCTTCACCCCCCCAGTGTAGGGCGGGGCGGTCCGGCGCGGGGTGAGGGAGGGACGGATTGGGAACGGCGGGGGCCGGGATCGGCCAGTCCACCCGCGCCAGCCACGGGGCCAGCGACAAGAAAAAGCCCCCGGCATTTCTGCGGGGGGCCTGTCCTGATTTGTGCTGTGGTGCCGAGGATGGGATTTGAACCCACACACCTCGCGGCGCTAGTCCCTGAAACTAGTGCGTCTACCAATTCCGCCACCTCGGCATGCTGCTGATCCGGTGCTGCCCTTCCGCTTGGTAGCCGCGCCCGTGGGGGCGTTTCGGAAGGCTCGGTTACTTTACTGGCGACTTCGGAAACTGTCAATAGGCACCCCGGTCCGCCGCCCCTCCCCCCGGTCAGACAGGGCGGGCGCCCCGGCCCGCAAAGGGAACTGGGGCGCCCGCGTCTCCGGTCCGCCGTCAAGGGAGGATGACAGCGCTGGGAGCGTGGAGAGGAGGGTTTACAGGGCCAGAATCGCGGCGAAGTCGCCGTTCAGGCCTTCGGGGAAGAAGCCACCCTTGACCGCGTCCGGCTTCAGGAAGACGATGTTGCCCACCTGACGGGGGGTGCGGCTGAACGCAATCGAGTTGCCGTCGGCCAGCACGATGTTCGCGCCGCCCGCTGCGTCCACGATGCCCTGGTCGACGTCGCTGGCCCCGTCCACGCTGTCGCGCAGGTTGCTGATGGCCGCCACCACGTCACTGACCTTGAGGGCCGGGGTGACCTGGGTGTTGCGCTGCTGGTACAGCAGGGTGCGGATCTGCCCGGCGTGGTACGCCTCAACGGCCAGGATGCCCGCCGCGTTTTCCAGATTGCCGCCCGCCGAGGTGTCGGTCAGCAAGCGGGCCGCGCCCTTGTACGCGCTGACGCCCACGTCCTCGAAGATGAACGCGCCGTGCAGGAAGAACAGGTCGTTGGCAAAGGGGTTGAAGCCGGTGATGGCGCCGCCCGAGGCCGCGTTGCCCGCCGCCAGGAAGGCCGGGCCGAGGTCGATCATGGGCTGCTCGACGGCGCCCTTGCCCAGCACCTTGCGGATGATCCGCACGTGGTTCAGCTCGTCGGAGGCGATCTCGTTGGCGTAGGCGGCCACGTCCGCCGACTCGAACTTGATGCCCGCGCCGCCCTTGCCCGTGAAGCCGGCGGGCAGAATGACCTTGCTGCTGTTGCCGCCCACCGCGTCCAGCTCTTCCAGGCGGCCCACGGCGGCCAGGTAGAACGCGGCTTCCAGGTACTCCAGGTTCAGGGCGAAGTTGAAGATGGTGCCGTCCAGATTGGGCTTCTTGTCCATGCTGCCCTGGGCCATCGCGCCGCCGGTCATGCCGGGCGCGCAGCCCGCCAGCAGGGTGCCTGCGCCGACAGCGCCTGCGGCACCCAGGAATTTACGGCGGTTCAACAGTTTCTCGTTCGTTTCGTGGCTCACAGGCTTGTTGCTCATGGGTATTCCTCCAGGGGGTGAGGGGCGGGGAGACAGAGGGGCAGACAGTCAGGACGCAAGAGGCGCGGCTCGGCCCCGTCCAGCAGGGGCGGCCTCTTGCCGTGATGTCCTTCTGGCCAGCTATAAGCGCCCTTCTCCTGCTTGGATCAACATGAACGCAGAACTAAAGGTTGGGTGAAGCCTCGCCGTCCTGGCGCGTGGTTGGCCCGGTGGGCAATCCGGTCACGGCACGTTCTGCGACGGCGCGGCCCCCTCGCTCCCCGGACTCTGGACCTGCGCGGCCGCCGCACGCTGCCGCACCAGCGCGAAGGCCCCGCCCCCCAGCAGGGCCACCAGCACCGCCCCGGCCAGCGCCACGCCCAGCGCGGACCGCAGACCCGCGTGCTGGGCCACGAAGCCGATCAGCGGCGGCCCCAGCAGGAAGCCGCCGTAGCCGATGGTGGCGACCTGCGCGATGCCGCGGCCGGCCAGCGCGTGACCCGCCGCGCCGTACAGCACCGGCACGACGTTGCTCAGGCCCAGCCCCGACAGCGCGAAGCCGAAGGCCGCAAAGGCCGGTCCCTGGGCCAGCAGCGCCAGCCCCAGGCCCAGCGCCGTGACCGCCGCGCCCACCCGCACGATGGCCTCGTCGCCCAGCCGTCCGCGCGCCCGGTCCCCGAACCAGCGGCCCAGGGTCATGGTGATCACGAAGGCGGTGTAGCCGACGCCCGCGCTGCCGCCTGCCTGCCCCAGCACGTCGCGGAAGTACAGCGCGGCCCAGTCGTAATTGGCGCCTTCGGAGAGCATGCCCAGAAAACACAGCAGCCCCAGCAGCAGCGCGGCGGAACTGATGCCCGCGCGGCGGCGGGACGGCTGGGCCTCTGCTTCCCGTTGGTCCGACCGTTTCGTGGTGGGCAGGTCCGTGGCAGGTGGGTCCGGCAGCAGCAGGCGCCCCGCCAGGAGGCCGGCCAGGGTGGTGACCCCCACCACCAGCAGCACATGAGTCAGCATCGGCACCCGGCCCACCAGCAGCGTGCCCAGGCCCGCGCCCAGCACGCCGCCCAGGCTGAAATAGGCGTGCAGTCGGCTCAGGACCGGGCGTTTCAGGGCCTGCTCCACCGTGACCCCCTGCGCGTTCATCGCCACGTCCAGACTGCCGTTGGCCGCCCCCAGCACGGTCAGGGCCAGCACCACGCCCACATACCCCGGCATCAGGAAGGGCAGGGCCAGCGACAGCATGCAGGCCACCACCGCCACGCGCGTGACCGGCCCGCTGCCGTGGCGAGCTGTCCAGCCGCCGGTCAGCGGCATCGAGATCAGGGCGCCCAGGCCAATCGCCAGCAGGGCCACGCCGATCTGCGCCTCGCTCAGCGTCAGCGCGTCGCGCAGGCCAGGAATATTTACGGCCCAGGTGGCGAAGAAGGCCCCGTTGACCAGAAAGATCATGCTGACGGCGCGGCGGGCGGCCTCGGCGCGGTCAGGTGGGGTGTGCAGGGCGGTCATGTGGACTCCTTGGCAGGGGGAAGGGGAGAACGAACAGTCAGCGGAGCGGGTCAAAACTGGACAGAGGGGCGGTCCAGGTCCGCGCCCTGCACCGTGTCGGCACTTCATGAAGGCAGTGATCTGAAACGATTCAGTTGCCCATCACGTGCGCTAACATTGTGGCATGTTGCCGGCCGACCTTCCCTCAGAGTCCAGCGGGCGCGTCACCTTGCGGGACGTGGCGCGTGCGCTGGGGGTCAGCGTGGCGACGGTCAGCAACGCGTATAACCGTCCGGACCAGCTTTCGGCGGCGCTGCGCGAGCGGGTGCTGGACACGGCCCGCACGCTGGGGTACGGCGGCCCCGACCCACTGGCGCGCAGTCTGCGGCGGGGGCGCACCGGGGTGATCGGCGTGGTGTACGACGCGCCGCTGGAATACGCCTTCGCCGACCCGGCCGCCGCGCAGTTTCTGGGCAGTCTGGCGCACTCGCTTCAGGCAGCCTCGCTGAACCTGTTGCTGCTGGCGAGTCCCAGCGGCCCCCAGGACGACCCGCTGTCGCCGGTGCAGAGCGCCAGCGTGGATGGCCTGATCGTCTACAGCGCCGCGCAGAACAGCGACTTGCTGCGGGCGGTGCTGGCCCGCGGCCTGCCCACGGTGCTGGTGGATCAGGACCACCATGCCCAGGCTGCCGGCGTGGGCATTGACGATGCGGGGGGTGCGGCGCAGGCAGCCCAGCATCTGCTGGAGCTGGGGCACACCCGCATCGGTGTGCTGTGCCTGGAACTCGGCCCCCGGCAGGGCGGCGGGCGGGTGGGGCCGGGGCGCGAACAGCAGGTGGCCTACCATCCCACCGCCGAGCGGCTGCGCGGCTACCGGGAGACGGTCAACACCACCACTGCGGCGGGCGCGGGGCCGGGCGAGGCCGTCAGGCTCTATCTCACCGAGGCCGAGCGCAACACCGTGCCCGACGGTGAGGCCTGCGCGCTGGAGCTGTTGCGGGCCGAGCCGCAGCTCACCGCCCTGCTGTGCATGAGCGACGTGCTGGCCCAGGGTGCCCTGCGCGCCGCCCAGACGCTGGGCTGGCCCGTTCCGCAGCGTCTGAGCGTTGTCGGTTACGACGATGCGCCTGGCAGCGCCAACCTGAACCTGACCACCGTCTGGCAGCCCACCTGCGACAAGGGCAGTCGGGTGGGGCAGGCCATGCTGGCGTTGCTGGGCGGCCAGAAGCCGGCGGACGTGCGCCTGCCCACCCGTCTGGTGGTGCGGGGGAGCACGGCGGCCCGGCCCGCCACCCAGGCTCCTGACGGCCCCCTGTTCCCGCCGTCCTGAAGCGCCCGCCCACAGTCCCTGCTTCCTGGCCCATCTGGCCCAGCCTGTGGGGACGGAAAGCCGCGATCTGCTGGTGTGTCTGTCGCGGTCTGGAACCACCGACGGTGTGCCGCCGGGTGGATGAACTGGAGGATGGCGCGGGACGTCGGTATGCGGTCCAGCACGTCGGCCCCGGCGCAGCACCCCCGGTGACAACACCGTCCCCTCAGAGCAGGGGGCGGTGTTGTCGCCGGCAACTCAGCTGGAGCGGTTTTGCGGGAGGCCCGGCGTCATGCCGGCAGCGTCAGGCGCAGCGCGGCGGCGTGCAGCATTTTCACGCCGGTTTCCAGGCTGGCCTCGTCGATGGTGAAGCGCGGGTGGTGGTGCGGCCAGCGGCTGTCTTCTTCGTCGCTGCCGGAGCCGACGTTGAAGTACGCGCCGGGGGCTTTTTCCAGATAGGCGCTGAAGTCCTCGCCGCCCATCGTTGGTTTGGCGTCGCGGAAGTGATCCGGCCCCACCGTTTCCAGCGCGATGGCCTTGAGCTGTTCGGCCACCCAGTCGGTGTTGATCAGGGCGCGGTAGCCGAACTCGTAGTTCAGCTCGTAGGTGGCGCCGTGGGCCTCGCACACGCCCTTGATGACCCGTTCGATCAGTTCCGGCGCACGCTTTCGCAACTCGGGGTCAAAGCTGCGAACGGTGCCCAGCATCGTGGCGCGGTCTGGAATCACGTTGTGGGTGGTGCCGCTGTGGAACGAGGTGATGCTGATCACGAGGGGCTCCAGCGCCGCCACCCCCCGGCTGACGATGTGCTGCAGGTTGGTGACCACCTGCGCGCCCACTGCGATGGGGTCCACCGCCTCTTCGGGGTGCGCGCCGTGCCCGCCCCGGCCCTGGATGGTCAGTTCCAGCATGTCGGGCGAGGCCATGAACGGCCCCGGTTTGACCGCCACCATTCCGGCGGGCAACTGGCTGTTCAGGTGCAGGCCCGTCACCAGATCCACGCCGTCCATCAGCCCGGTATCCATCACCAGTTCCTCCGCACCACCGGGGCCGATTTCCTCGGCGTGCTGGAAGATCATGCGAACCTCGCCGGGCACCTCGCCAGGATTCTCGGACAGCAGTTTGGCGACACCCAGCAGAATCGCGGTGTGACCGTCATGACCGCAGGCGTGCATGACCCCCTCGTTTTTGGAGGCGAACTCGAAGGTGTTCTCCTCGGTGATCGGCAGCGCGTCGATGTCGGCCCGCAGCAGCAGCGTGCGCCCCGGCTGGCTGCCCTTCAGCACCGCCAGCACGCTGGTTTCGGTGGGCCGCGTGACCGTCAGCCCGGGCATCTTCTTCAGCTCGGCCTCGATGTACGCCGAGGTCTGGTGCTCGTGAAAGCCCACCTCGGGGTTCATGTGCAGGTGCCGCCGCCACGCGACGAGCTGCTCGCGCAGCACCGCCGTCCTCTCCTGGGTTGCTGTCATGGCCTTCAGCCTAGCGCGGGCTCAGGATGCGCGTCATCCCGTCTGGAACCCATTCATCCATCCGGGACGCGGCGGACTGGTGGAACAGCTGCCGCCTAACTGCCTCTGTTCGCCCGGCCCTCGTCCAGCCCCACCCCGAAGCCCTGATCGAGCAGCGCGTCGTTGTAGGTGCGGAAGGCCAGCATGGTCTGGGTGCGGGCAATGCCCTCCACCTTGCGCAGGTGGCCGGTCACCACGTCGTCGAGCTGGTCATACTCGGCCAGTTTCAGGATCGCCACGATGTCCCACTCGCCGGTCACGCTGTAGACCTCGCGCACGGCGGGGATGGCCGCGAGCGCCTCGGCGGTTTCCTGCACGCGCTGGCGGTCTGCCTGCACCATCACGATGGCCGTTACCATTTGGGATTCCTCATGGGTGACATTGTGACGCACCCTGGATTATTTCCGCTGCCCTTTCAGGCTTCAATGCTTTGAGTAAGTGGACGATGGCATCACAAGCCTCAGACTCACGGATTGGCTCTCCCTCCCCGCTGGCCTCCCAGTCGTCACGCCCATAACCATATGTTTTGAAAATGCCTTCTGTCCGCTCACGACTGAGAGGTAGACGTGGAAGTGGCCCCGCATCATCGGACGCTCGAATAAAACGCTCCAGCGTATAGAAAACGCTCAGGCATCGGACGCTGCTGTCAATTTCGAGGCCCCTGCTGAAGTTGGCAAGGAGAAGTCGAACCGCCCCATATGGCGTGGCGTGATGGGCCAGTCGCATCAGCGCCTGCCTTCGCTCCTGAGGGAAGCTGCCAAGTGCTTCACTGAGTTCGACGAGGGGAGCCTCAGGCTCCAACAGGTTCCGAGTGGCCCATTCTTCCAGCAATTGCTCAGCGGCAGGAAATCCAAGGTCTATCGCCCAGGCAAGGGCGAGAGCGTGTTCTGCAATACCGATTTTAGTCATCCTGCCTCCTGTGTGACCCACAATGCGCAATCTGATGCGGAGTATGTGGAACTATTTCGCCCACGCCTGACCGCTCGTTCGGGGACGTTTCGCCGCCCAGAACGGCCTATTCTGCGCCCATGACCGCCACCACGCCCGCCCCGGAAACCACGCTCCCCACGGCGCGTGAGCAGCTTCTCAACCGCATCCAGAAAAACATTCCCATCGTCCAGCGCCCCTACCGCGCCATTGCCGAGGAAGTAGGCCTGAGCGAGGCCGAGGCCCTGGACATTCTGCGTGAGGTCAAGGCGGAGGGCGTGCTGCGGCAGGTCAGCGCTATTTTCGACACGCGCACGCTGGGCTACCAGAGCAGCTTGGTGGCCGCCGTCCACGACGAGGATCAGCTGGACGCGGGTGCGGAAGTCGTGAACGGGCACCCCGGCGTCAGCCATAACTACAAGCGCAACCACGACTTCAACCTGTGGTACACGATTGCCGTGCCGCCCGAGAGCGATCTGGAAGCGCACGTCCAGAAGCTGCATGAGCTGAGCGGCGCCCGCCTGACCCGCATGATGCCCACGCTGCACCTGTTCAAGATCGGCGTGGAGTTCGACATGACCGGCAAGGAGGACTGGAACGCCAAATCAAAGCCCCAGTACACCTCCGAGCAGCGCAACATCGGCTACGAGGTCACGGATCTAGACCGCGCCTTCGTCACCGAATTCCAGAAAGACCTGCCGGTGACCGAAGAACCCTACGCCGACGCCTGCGCCGCGCTGGGCCTGAGCATCGATGAGGTGGCCGCCCACGCCGAGAAAATGAAGGCCGCCGGGGCGCTACGCCGGGTGTCCGCCGTGTTCCGCCACCAGAAGGCGGGCTTCACCTTCAACGCGATGGGCGTGTGGGCCGTGCCGCAGGACGACGTGGCCGAGGTGGGCCGCCGGATGGCTGAATTCAAGGCGGTGTCTCACTGCTACCTGCGCCCCACCTACCCGGAATGGCCCTACACCATCTTCACCATGGTGCATGGCCGCAGCAAGGAGGAGGCCTTCGGCAAGATCGCGGCCATCGAGGAAGAGGTGGCCGGCGGCGTGCCCCACGACATCCTGTACTCGACGAAGGAGTACAAGAAAGTGCGCCTGGAATTTTACAAGCCGGAGTTCTACGAGTGGGAGCGCGCCAACCTGGGCTGAGCAAATCTGCGCCGAGGCGGGCGCAGCCCCCGGCGCCTACTTCTTGCAGGTCAGGTCAAACTCCATGTTGTAGACCTTGGCCAGGGGCAAGCCCGCCTTTTGCATGTCCTTGACCGCGCTGGCCTCCGGGCGAATCAGCAGCCGCGTCCATTTTATCGCGGCTCCATGGGTGTCTGTGCGGGTGTGCAGCGTGATGGACGTGCCGGGGAGCAAGGTGTCGATCCACTGGCCCACATAATTGTTGAGCGGTAGGGTGCCCGAGTCGGTGGCCGCCACGACGTTCGAGGGCGAGAACGCCATAAAGTTGTACAGCTTCCCCCTGGACGCGTTGCTGAGCTTCAGGGTGACGCCGAACGCGCTGTCCTCGTTGCCGGCCTCCAATAACTGCACGGTGTAGACACCGTTGAACAGCGTGTCGCCCACGCAGCCCCTGACCGCCTCGATTTTTGGAATCACGCCCCCGGCGGTGATGGCCCCGATGCGTTTCAGATCGCTGGCCTTGAACTGGTAGTACGTCTCGCCGTTCTTTGTCGTGGTGCTGGCCTGGAGGGCCACGCCGTTGATGAACACCGTCTGGGGCGTCTGGGCCTGAGCGGGCAGGGCTGTCAGGACGGCGAGGCCGAGCAGCAAGGGAATCGTTTTGTCCATCCGGTCAGCATACTGAACATCGTGTCGCGGTTACATTCGGCGCCCTGCGGCCCGTCCAGCTTTGCCGTACCGTCTCCATTGAAGGGCGAACAGACCCCGTATCCTCCATCTATGACTGCCCCCACCCCTGACCCGCGCATTCCCATCATCGTGATCGGCGGTTTTCTGGGCGCGGGCAAGACCACCCTGGTCAACCACCTGATCCGCAGCCTGCCGCACCGGCTGGGCGTGATCGTCAACGAGTTCGGGCAGGCGGGGGTGGACGGCAGCCTGATCGAACGGTTGCAGGATGACGTGACCGAACTGACGGCGGGCTGCCTGTGCTGCACCGGGCGCGACGATCTGCTGCGGGCGCTGGTGACCATCTCCATGCGTGAGCAGCAACCCGACGCCGTGATCGTGGAACTGTCGGGGGTGGCCGATCCGACGCCTGTGCTGGCAACCCTGATGGAACGCGGGGTGCGCGCGGCCTTCCGGGTCACGACGCTGGTGGCGGTGGTGGACGCCCGCCACGTCCTGCACACCCTGCGCGAACACCCGGAGGCCGCGCGGCAACTGGCCTACGCCAATGTGGTGGTGCTGAACAAGACCGATCTGGTGGGCGAGGAGGCGCTGGCGCGGGCCACGGCCACGCTGAAGGGCGTCAACCCGCTGGCCCGCGTCATCGGTGTGGAGCGCGGCCAGATCGACGCCGACGCCCTGCTGGCCCGCGACGACTTCGATCCGCGCGTGCTGGACGGCCAGGATACGGCCACGCACGCCCACACGCCAGACCTGAAGACCTTCACGCTGCGCGCAGATCGCTCGCTTGATCCCTACGAATGGCAGCGCTTCATGACCTCCTACATCCTGGCGCGGCCCGCCGAGGTGCTGCGCGTCAAGGGCTGGCTGGATCTGCACGGCTACCCGCAGCGCATCTTGTTTCAGGCGGTGCGCGATCTGTTCACCGCCGACGCCTGGGACGAGAATGAGGGCGGCAGCGAACTGGTCTTCATCGGGCGCGGGCTGGACAGAGAGGAGTTCGCCTCGGCCTTCGCGGCCTGTCTGCCCCCGGATCCAGCCGAACTGATTCCCGATTGAATCGCCGTCCATAAACCCACCTTTAGCGGGCGCGGCACGCCAGCGCAGGGGCCGCGCCTACCCTCGGGGCATGAGTCTCTTTCCCTGGCAGGCCGATCAGGACAAGCCCAGCTATGTCGTCGAGGACGCCCTCGTCAACCACGACGCCATCGAGGAACTGGCCGAGAAACTGCAACTGGCGCTGCGCGGTGCGGAAGGCCTGCTGCCAGACGGCGTGACTGACGCGCTGCACGGCGTGCCGCTGGGCCACCCGCTGCACCCCATCCTGGTGCATCTGCCGCTGGGCGGGTGGATGATCGCCGGGATGCTGGATTTCTTTCCCGGCCAGCACTCGGAGGAAACCCGGCGGGCCGCCGATCTGGCGCTGACGCTGGGCACGGTGGGGGCCGTCGCCACCATCGCCACCGGCTGGACGGACTGGAGCGGCGCACGCGGCGAGGCCCGCCGCACCGGCCTGATTCACGGCCTGCTGAACGAGACCGCCTTCTTCCTGAACATCGGCTCTATCGTGGCGCGGCGCAAAAAGAAGCGCGGCCTGGGCAAACTGCTGTCGGGCACGGCGCTGGGGCTGGCGCTGGCGGGGGGATTCCTGGGCGGCGAACTGGTGTACCGCCACGGGCTGGGCGTGGGCCAGACGATGGACCACCCGCAGGGCTGAGGCCCCTCCCGCACCCTATTCTCCCCGTATGACGCTGCATCCCGATCTGAATTACCCCCTGCCTGAAGATTTTGCCCGCCTGAGCCCCGAGGAGGTGGCGGCTCGCATCAACGGCCCACAGGGTGAGGGGCTGAGCGGCACCCTGTGCGCCCGCCTCGGCATCCGCTTTCTGAGCGTGACCCGCGAGCGCCTGAGCGCCCGGATGCCGGTAGAAGGCAACCTGCAGCCCGCCGGACGGCTGCACGGCGGCGCAAACCTCGCGCTGGCCGAGGAACTGGCGAGCGTGGGGTCATGGATCAACCTCGATCCGCGCCGGCAGGTGGCGGTGGGCGTGGATCTCAGCGGCACGCACGTCCGGGGCGTGTCCGGCGGCTTCGTGACCGGCGAGGCAACGCTGGCCTACCGGGGCCGCAGCGTCATGGTGTGGACGGTGGAGATCAAGGACGAGCGCGGGCGGCTGACCAGCTTGGCCCGCTGCACCTGCAACGTGGTGTCGGTGGGCAGCTGAGGGGCGGCACGCGGGACGCCCGCCAGGCACCACGTTAGACAAATCGCCCCAGCTGTCCAGGCGGATTCGGGCGTGAGGGACGGACGCTTGTCATAGTGGGTCATGACGCTGAGCCTTCTCAATAAACCGTGCCGCCCGTGTGCCGTGCCGCGCCGCCCCAACGCGGGGGCTGCCGCTTGAGCCGCGTTCTGGTTCGGGATCAGCTGGGCAGCGTCCAGGACTTCTTGAACAGCGTCACTCACATGAACCGCGACCAGCCGGAGTTCCTGCAGGCCGTCGAGGAAGTGATGGACAGCCTGTGGCCCTTCTTGCAGGAGCACCCGCAGTACGCCCGGCAAAGCCTGTTGCGGCGGCTGGTGGAACCCGAGCGCGTCATCATCTTCCGGGTGTGCTGGATCGACGACGCCGGCGAGGTGCAGGTCAACCGTGGCTACCGCATCCAGCACAGCAGCGCCATCGGGCCGTACAAGGGCGGGCTGCGCTTTCATCCCAGCGTCAACCTGTCGATCCTGAAGTTCCTGGCCTTCGAGCAGACCTTCAAGAACGCCCTGACCACCCTGCCGATGGGCGGCGGCAAGGGCGGCAGCGACTTTGACCCCAAGGGCAAGAGCGATCTGGAAGTCATGCGCTTCTGTCAGGCGTTCATGACCGAGCTGTTCCGGCACATTGGCGCGGACACCGACGTGCCTGCCGGGGACATTGGCGTGGGCGGGCGCGAGATCGGCTACCTGGCCGGCATGATGAAGAAGCTGACCAACCGCGCCGATCCGGTGTTTACGGGCAAGGGCCTGACCTACGGCGGCTCGCTGATCCGCCCGGAGGCCACCGGCTACGGCACGGTCTACTTCGTGCAGGAAATGCTGGAACACGAGGGCCGGTCACTCGACGGGCTGCGGGTCTCGGTGTCCGGCTCGGGCAACGTGGCGCAGTACGCCATCGAAAAGGCCATGCAGTTCGGGGCGAAGGTGGTCACGGTGTCGGACTCGGGCGGCACCGCTGTAGACGAGGACGGCTTCACGCCGGACAAGCTGGCCACGCTGATGGAACTGCGCAATGAACGGCAGGGCCGGGTGGAGGAATACGCCCGGCTGGTGGGCGCGCAGTACCACGCGGGCGCGCGGCCCTGGGGCGTGGCGGTGGATGTGGCCCTGCCCTGCGCCACCCAGAACGAGCTGGACGAGGCCGACGCCGCCGCGCTGATCGGCAACGGCGCAGTGGCGGTGGCCGAGGGGGCCAACATGCCCTGCACCTTCGAGGCCGCCAAGCGCTTCGAGGACTCGGGCGTGTTGTACGCACCCGGCAAGGCCAGCAACGCGGGCGGCGTGGCCACCAGCGGCCTGGAGATGAGCCAGAACGCCCAGCGCCTCAACTGGACGCGTGACGAGGTCGACGCCCGCCTGCACGAGATCATGCGCGGCATCCACCGCGCGGCCCTGGCGCACGGACGGCGGCCAGACGGCAGCCTCAGCTACCTGCAGGGAGCGAACGTGGCGGGCTTCGTGAAGGTGGCCCAGGCCATGCTGGAACAGGGCGTGGTGTAGGTCCGGCCGGCGGGCGGGGTCAGTCTTAGGCCCGCTCGGCCCGCCGCCGCACCTGCGCCGGTGACAGTGGGCCGCCGTGGCCGGGCAGCACCGCCCGCAGGTCCATCCCGGCGATTCGTCTCAGGGTGTCCTGGGCCTGCGGATGATCGGCGTTGTAGGCGGCCCTGGGCAAGTGCGCGCCGTCGGCGGCCCCGATCACGGCGTCGGCGGCCACCAGCACGCCGTCCATCATCACGCCGATCTGGCCGTGGGTGTGGCCCGGCAGCGAGACCACGGCCCAGCCCAGCACCGTCTCGCCGGGATGCACTGCGTGCAGGGCGTCCGCAGGCACCTTGGGATGCGCCCTGGAGACCAGTTCTCCCAGGTCCGGGCGGCCAGCGGGATACGGCAGATCATGAACCTCGCCGGTCAGCTGCGGGTGCTCCAGCGGGTGGGCCAGCAGCGGAATGCCGCGCCGCGCCGCCCGCCACGCACCCCCCGAGTGGTCCACGTGGGCATGGGTCAGCAGCACGGCGTCCGGGTTGAAGTCGCGCAGCAGGCGGTCAAAACGGGCGGCGTAGGGCCACGCCCCGGCGTCCACCAGCAGGCGGCCCGCCGAACTGCTCAGAAGGTACACGTTGGCATACAGCGAATGGACGTCGACGGTGGGCATGAGAACGGTCACTGCCGCCATGATTCCATGCGGCGGCCGGCACGGGATAAGCTGGCCGTCTCATGAATGAAATCTCCTGGCTGGCCGTGCCGACGAAGGACAACGCGCACGAGGGTGTCCGCAAACTGTGGGGCAAGGCGGAGGCGAACCTGGGTTTCGTGCCCAACGTCTTCCGGGCGCAGGCGCTGAACGGCGAGCAGTTCCTGGCGTGGTGGAACTATTTCAACCTGCTGGTCAATAAGCCGGGGCACCTGAGCAACGTCGAGCGCGAGATGCTGGCGGTGGTGGTGAGTGGCCTGAACCGCTGCGTGTACTGCGCGGTCTCGCACGGCGCGGCGCTGCGCGAGTACGGCATGGAAGCCGGCAAGGCCGACAAGGTGGCCGTGAACTGGCGGCACGCGGCCCTGTCCGGGCGGGAGGCGGCCCTATGCGCCTTTGCCGAGAAGCTCACCCTGCACCCCGCCGGGATGGCTCAGTCGGACCTGACCCCCCTGCGGGACGCGGGGCTGGACGACGCCCAGATTCTAGAGGCCGTGCAGGTGATCGGCATGTTCAACATGACCAACCGGGTCAGCAGCGCCCTGGGTTTCGTTCCCAACGCCGAGTACCACTCGCAGGGGCGGTAGACGGACCACCGGGCAGGGTCTGGAGGGTAATACGGACTCCGATTAATTCGTACAGAGAGGCCACCAGTGAAACAGGGTGTGTTGCGTGATGAGATCGGGTTGGGTTTCCAGCCAGGCACACCGTTCACCGAGTGCTTCCTGGAGTTCAGCAAGT
>NZ_VDMO01000044.1 GCF_006335125.1 Deinococcus radiopugnans ATCC 19172 | reverse complement strand
ACGTCAGCTGTATCTCCAGCGCACACCGGCCATGACGATCGGGCTGACCGATCACGTCTGGAAGGTGCGGGACTGGCTATCACAGCCGCAGGGCGTCCCCTGTCGGGCATAGTTCCAGCCAACTATCCTAACTTCAGGGCGAGCTGGGCTGGAGAAGCGGTCCCCTTCCCCCGCCAGATCTGAAAAGCCCAGGGCAGCCGGAGTTCTCCACAGCATAGGTACAGCACGACCAGATGGATCCCCCGGACGCCGTGGTAGGTGTGGACCCAATCGGCAAGTTCGCTGAACTTGCCCGTCTTTTCCAGGCTGGTGAGGTCCACCAACAGTTCCAGCCGAGGGCGCTGATGAGGCTGTTGTCCCCACAGGTCTTGTAAGGTCTGAAGGGCGTGCTGATGCATCACCCGGCAGAGCTGCCGGGTGTTCCAGATCGCATGGTTGAGGAAGCGACTGATGGACGAGGGTGATTTGACCGTCGATCGTTCCGGCAGGGGTCTGCCGGAACCATCCAGAAGCAGGTCGAGGAAGACCTCGAACGATTCGCGATGTTGCTTGCGGGCAAAGCAGGGCAGGATGTCAGAATAAAGTCGTCTGGAACGCTGTTCTTTTGGGATCACACCCCACTATGGGGCCGAAAGCGCGTTCCAGACGTCCTTTCCTAAAACTGCAAGATGTCAGTTCTGTCAAGTGGGCGCTGCCCAGCACCAGCAGTTCGGTGGGCGGCCCCCCAAAGGGATGGGGCATGCATCAGCCTAAACTCTGCGGCCTCTTTGCCACTACCCTGGTCCGTGTGAACTACGACGACTTCGCCGACCTGTATGACCACCAGTACACGCTGTACCGCGATGACCTGCACTTCTACGCGGGCGTGGCCGAGCGGGCGACGGGACCGGTGCTGGAGGTGGGGGCCGGCACCGGGCGCGTGACCGCGTACCTGGCCAGACGCGGCGTGGACGTGACCGGCCTGGAACCCAGCGCGCGGATGATCGAGCGGGCGCAGGAGCGGGCCGCCGCAAGCGGGCAGACGCTCCAGCTGGTGCAGGGCGACATGCAGACCTTCCGGCTGGAGCAGCGGTTCGAGCTGGTCATCGCCCCGTTCAACGCGCTGATGCACCTGTACACGCCCAACGAGCAGCTGGGGGCACTGGAAAACCTGCGCGCCCATCTGGTGCCAGGGGGCCGGTTTGCCTTCGACCTGTACCTGCCGCGCTTTGGCAAACCCAACACCGTGCGCCACGAGGGCGAGACCCTGCACGCGCCGGACGGCAGCCGCACCGACATCTTTCTGGTGCAGCGGCATGACCGGGTGCGCCAGCACATCACCACCGAGTATCACGTCGACACCACGCAGCCCGGCGGCCAGTTGACCCGGCGGCACTACACGCTGACCCAGCGCTACTACACCCGTTACGAGGTGGAGTGGCTGCTGCGCTTTGCTGGTTTCGAGTCGCCGCGCGTGACCGGCAGCTTTCAGGGCGGCCCGCTGGAGAAGGGCAGCGAGGTGATGGTCTTTCAGACGCGGGCGCTGTAGCGGATGCAGGCTGCTGTGTCCTACAGCCCCAGCATCAGTTCCAGGTTCTGCACCGCCGCGCCGCTGGCCCCCTTGCCCAGGTTGTCCAGCCGCGCCGCCAGCACGGCCCGCCGCCCGTCTCCAGAAGCGTAGATGAACAGCTCCAGCGTGTTGGTGTCGTTCAGCGCCTGTGGATCAAGGACGGCGGGATTCTCCGACGGCGGGCAGACGCGCACGTAGTTCTGGCCAGCGTAGTGGGCGGCCAGCGCGTCCCACAACGCGTCCGCCGTCACGCCCAGTTCGCCCAGATGCAGCGGGAGATTCACCGTCATGCCCTGCGCCCAGCCGCCCACATGCGGCGTGAAGATGGGGGTCCGCGACAGGCCGCCGTAGCGCACGATCTCGGGCAGGTGCTTGTGGTCCAGCGTCAGGCCGTAGCTGATGAAATCGCCTCGCATGGGGTGGTCCGTGCCCTGTTCGTGGGCGTCTACCAGCGCGCGTCCGCCGCCGCTGTAGCCGCTGTAGCCCTGGATGTGCAGCGGAAAGTCGGCAGGAATCAGGCCCGCCGCCGTCAGGGGGGCGATCAGCGCAATCGCCGCAGTGCTGTAGCACCCCGGATTGGAGACCAGCCGCGCCGTGCGGATGCGTTCCGGCTGCTCTGCGTTGAGCTCGGGAAAGCCGAAGACCCACGCCGGATCGGTGCGGTGGGCGGTGCTGGCGTCCAGCAGGCGCGAGGCCGGATTGGTGGTCAGGCTCAGCGCCTCACGCGCCGCGTCGTCGTGCAGACACAGGATGCTCAGGTCGGCGGCGTTCAGCAGTTCGGCCCGCGCCCCGGCGTCCTTGCGCCGCGCCGGATCGATACTCAACAATTCCAGGTCGTCCCGGCCCTGAAGGCGGGCGCGAATTTGCAGGCCAGTGGTCCCGGCCTCGCCGTCAATGAAGATTTTGGGGGTCATGGGGGGTTCTCCAGAATGGGTTGAACGATTTGCGCTGAAAGCTCTATGTCAAGTATTTCCAGCGTCTGCCCTCTTCCAAGGCCCACAGGTTCGGATGTTTCCCACCACCCGTAAGCGTTGAGGATTTCCTTGGCGCGAGCGAAGGCGAAGGTGCTACCGTCCAGAGCTCCGACATTTTCTCCAAATCGTCGGTATAAGAAGACGGTGGGATGGTCAGGAGGGAGATGAATCTGTGCAATCAGATGCGGCGCGTCATTTAAGCTCACGCCTGCCACTCCCTCGCCAGCAGGCCGTACAGCGCGTCGTCCGTCCACTCTCCGCGGTGCCAGTAGCTTTCCAGCGCCGTGCCCTCATGGCGAAAGCTGGCGCGGGTCAACAGCGCGGCGGCGGGGGCGTTGCGCGGATCGATATGGGCGTAAACGCGGTGCAGGGCGTATGGGCCGAACAGGTGTGCCAGCAGCAGCCCCAGCCCCTCGGAGGCCAGCCCCCGGCCCTGGGCGTGCCGGGCCAGCGTGAAGCCGACTTCGGCCTGTACGCCCTCGCTGGGGGAAGCGCCGTTCACCGCGAAATCGCCCATCAGTTCGTCCGTCTGCGCGTTCACCAGGGCCAGTTGCGTCCAGCCCGGCTGCCCTGGCGTGCGCGCCTGCATGGCGTCAATCAACGCTGTGGCGTGCCGCTGGGTGTAGGGCAGCGTCCATGCCTGGAACCGGGCGACTTCGGGATCGTTGCGGTAGGCCACGAAGGCGGGGGCGTCTTCATGGCGCAGGTGGCGCAGAACGACGCGGTGGGCGCTCATGGAAAGCACCGCCGCACCAGCTCGGCCAGATCACCCTTGGCCGGTTCGCCCGCCTCAATCCAGTCCAGCAGTTCGGCGGGCGTCAGCCACCACGCCTCGCTGAAGTCGGCGGAATTGAAGTCGTGCGCGGCGTCAGTCCTGATCTCATAGACGCGCATGAAGCTGCTCAGTCCCGTCTCGAACGGCGAAAAGGCGGCGATTTTCCGCCAGTCCAGCGCGTCCACGTTCAGATTCAGTTCCTCGTGCGTCTCGCGCTTGAAGGCGCTGAGATAGGTTTCGCCGCGTTCGACGTGGCCTCCCACGCTCATATTCAGACAGTTGGGAAACATCCGTTTGGAGGCGGTGCGGCGCGGAATCCACAGCTCACCGCGCCGGTTGACCAGAAAGGCGTTGACCATCCGCACTGCCCGCCGCTGTGCCCAGGCGTCGTCACGGGTGATCTGGCCGACCACCTGATCATTCTCGTCTACCAGATCGAGCCATTCCAGAGCCTGCACCATGCGGCCTATTGTTTCACCACCTCGGCTCGGCGCCGCCCAGCAGGTGGTACAGCAGCGCCTTTTGCGCGTGCAGGCGGTTCTCGGCCTGATCGAACACGCGGCTCTTGGGGTGTTCGGTAGCCTCCGGCACGGTTTCCTCGCCGTAGTGGGCGGGCAGGCAGTGCAGGAAAATGCCGTCCGGGGCCAGGGTATCCAGCATCCCCGGCGTGACCTGGTACCCCTGGAAGGCGCGGCGGCGGATGTCGGCCTCGGCCTCCATGCCCATGCTGATCCACACGTCGGTATACAGCACGTCCGCGCCCTCGATGGCGGCCAGATCGTGCGTCAGGGTAATGCGGGTGCCCTGCTGCACCGCGTCCATCAGCACGCCCGCGTTGGGTTCATAGCCCACCGGGGTCACGATGGTGACGTCGCTTCCCGTCAGGATCCCCATGTGAATGTGGCTGTTGGCGAGGTTGTTGCCGTCCCCGATGTACACCACCCGCCGCCCGCGCAGATCGGTGCCGAACTCTTCCTCAATGGTCTGGTAGTCGGCCAGCAGCTGCGCGGGGTGCAACATGTCCGAGAGGCCGTTGATCACCGGAATGGCGGCGTGATCGGCCAGCTCGTGCAGGGTCTGTTGCAGGTATACCCGGCCCATCACGCCGTCCACCCAGCGTTCCAGGTTGCGTGCCACGTCGCTGACGCGCTCACGGGTGCCCAGGCCGATCTCAGTGTTCGACAGCGTGATGGCGTGGCCGCCCAGCTGGTACATGCCCACGTCGAAGGTGGTCCGGGTCCGCAGGCTGGACTTCTCGAACACCAGCGCCAGCGACAGGCCCGCCAGCGGTTTGACCCCGCGCCACTCGCCGCGCTTCATGCTGTGGGCGGTGTCCATCACCGCGCGCAATTCGGAAGCCGTCATGTCCAGATTGCTCAGGAAGTCGCGGCCCGCCATCACCGGGGCAGGCAGGGTCTCCGACGTCAGCAGAACAGGAGCCGCCTCTGCAGTTTTATTCATTCCTGATGCAGCCTTAGTAGTCTTTCTGGCAGACTGCTTCTGGGCATTATCCTGTGTCTTGCTGGACTTTCTGCTGGATTTCTCGGCCTTGGTCATAAGGGAAGAGTATACAGGACAGCCGAGTAAAGATGCACCCTTCGTGTTGCCAGCCCTTCAGTACGCCGGGCCGCTGCCCGGATTCGAGATCACCTCGGCGATGCCACGGTCATCCAGGCGGGCGATGAAGCCGGCGTCGTCGCGGTAGGCCATGCCGCTGTCCAGGGCCACGCACAGCCGCTCGGCGTAGGGAATCGGTGCGCCCGCCCCCAGCGTCGGCCCGTGCAGATACTCGTCGAGCAGCACGTACACGGGCGTGTGACCGTGCGCCAGGTGCTGGCCGCCGAAGGTGGACAGGGTCCGGCGGGCCGTCCGCTCGCCGCCGCCTACCACAAAGGCGAAGCGGTCGGCAAACGAATTGAGGAACGATCCCCAGGCGTCCGCGTCGCGCCCTCGCAAAAGGCTCCGGACGTACCCGTTGACCTGGGCGATGGTGGTGCCCAGCCGCAGGTACATCGTGCTGTCGGCGTGGACCATCAGCCAGGAGTCGACCAGGGCCATGGCGGGCCGGGCCTCCAGCCACGCCAGATCGCCGGGGTCCAGCAGGGTCAGATCACGGTCCTGGCCGCCGTTGCTCTGCCAGTAGTCGCGGAAGCCCAGCGCGTCTTCCGGGTCAGAGCGGCGGAACAGGATCGCCGCCAGAAACATGACCTCATGGTTGCCTAGCAGCGCGGTGACCTTACCGCCATGCTCGCTGGCCTGCACTTCCAGGCTGCGGATCAGGCGGACCACCTCCACACCACGGGAGCCACGGTCCATGTAATCGCCCAGAAACACCAGATGGGCGTCCCCCGCCGTCCAGCCGCCGTCGAAATCGATCAGGCCCGCCCGCAGCAGCATGGCCCTCAACTTGCTGTACGCGCCGTGGACGTCCCCGATGACCCACAGTTCCCTCAAGGCGTGACCCCGGCGGCGGGGCAGGAGGCGGACATCCCCGGACAGCCCCGTGCCGCCCCCAACGCCACTCTCCCGTGCTGTCGCTGGGCGGCGAAGGGGGGGTGCCGGAAAGTGGGGCCGCTGAACACACCCAGAATTGTACCGTTTGCAAGGCGTCCGTCTATTGCCCTTCGTCTGTTCCGCCGCGTCCGGCGTCCGATTATGCCGGCGTCGGCCTGGACCTCTGCCTAGCCCTCGCTGGACACGGGCTCGTCTGCCGGCCCTGCGTCTGTCAGCTCTGTGGCTTCCGGCGAGGGCAGCGTCCGCAGGCGGGTCATGCGCTCGCTCAGGTCGTCCTGAATGCGGCGCACGTTGCCCTCCAGGTTGGAGCGCGCGCCGTCCAGTTCATGGCGCAGGCGCATGATCTCCTCGACGCCGGCCAAATTGACGCCCAGTTCCTGGGTCAGGCGCCGGATCTCGCGCAGGTGTTCGATGTCGCGCTCGGAATACAGCCGCGTTTTGCCGCTGCTGCGCCCGGGACTGATCAGCTGCTTGCGCTCGTACAGTCGCAGCGTCTGGGGGTGCATGTCCACCAGTTCGGCCGCGATGGAGATCACGTAGACGGGGCGGTCCTTGGGATCGGTGCGGCCCTCCTCGCTGCTGGGCAGGGCGCGGGAGGTGGCCCGGTCACGCAGCTCGTCCTCGATGCGCGTGATCTCGGCCTCGAACTCGCCTTGCAGGTCGTCAAGTTCGTGCTGCAGGCGCATGACTTCCTCGACGCCCGCCAGATTGACGCCCAGTTCCTGGGTCAGCCGGCGAATCTCGCGCAGGTGCTCGATGTCGCGCTCGGAATACAGCCGGGTCTTGCCGGTGCTGCGCCCGGGACGGATCAGGCCCTTGCGCTCGTACAGCCGCAGCGTCTGTGGATGCATGTCCACCAGTTCCGCTGCCACCGAGATCACATACACCGGGCGATGTTTAGAGTCCGAGGCCATAACTTAGGCTGAGTATACCTGAAGCAACCTTGATGAGAATGGGGCGCGGTGCGGGGTCTGCACGGCGCAACCGTTCCCACGTTGGCCCCGCCCAGCCGTCAGCCTCTATCATCGGCCCCATGACCCAATCTGACCTTTCGAGCGCCCTGAACCGCGACGACGCCAACGCCGAACTGTTCGAACTGCTGCGGATTCCCAGCGTCAGTGCCGATCCCACACGCGGGGCCGACATGACCCGGGCCGCCGAATTCCTGCGCCGCAAGCTGGAATCGCTGGGCTTCACGGCGCGGGTGGACGAGACGGGGGGTCACCCGGCGGTGTACGCCGAACACCTGAAAGCCCCCGGCAAGCCCACCGTGCTGCTGTACGGTCACTACGACGTGCAGCCCGAGGCCCCGCTGGAGGAGTGGCTCACGCCGCCCTTCGAACCCACCGTGCGCGACGGGCGCATCTACGCGCGCGGCAGCACCGACGACAAGGGGCAGGCCTACGCCCACATTCGCGGCGTGGAGCTGCTGCTGTCGCAGGGCGAACTGCCCATCAACGTCAAATTCTTCATCGAGGGTGAGGAGGAGATCGGCAGCCCCAGCATCGTGCCGTACCTGAAAGCCCACGCCGACGAGCTGAAGAGCGACGTGATCGTGATCAGCGACGGCAGCCGCTTCGCCGCCGACGTGCCCACCATCACCTACGGCGTGCGCGGCCTGAGCTACGTGGAAATCCACGTTCAGGGGGCCAACCGTGACCTGCACAGCGGCAGCTACGGCGGGGCCGCCCCCAACCCGATCAACGCCCTGTGCGAGATCATCGCGGGGTTGAAAGACGAGCAGGGACGCATCACCATTCCCGGCTTCTACGACGGCATCGAGCCGCTCACGGGCGAGGAACGGGAAATGTGGGCCAGCCTGCCGCAGGACGACGGCGAATTTGCGGCGAGCATTGGCGTGTCCGCGCTGCCCGGTGAGGCCGGCTACAGCGTGCTGGAACGGCTGTGGGGCCGCCCGACGCTGGACGTGAACGGCATCTGGGGCGGCTACCAGGGCGAGGGCAGCAAGACTGTCATTGCCGCCAAGGCCGGCGCGAAGGTCTCCATGCGGCTGGTGCCTGGGCAGGAGCCGGAAAATATCACCCGACTGATCCAGGACTACGTGCCGCAACTCGCCCCTGAGGGGGTTAAGGTGGAAGTCAAGGCGCTGCACGGCGGCCAGCCCATCAAGTTCGACACCTCCAGCGAGTACGTGCAGGCGGCCGACCGCGCCCTGCAGCGCGTGTACGGCAAGCCCGCCGTCTTTGCCCGCACCGGGGGCAGCATTCCCATCGTGGCGTACTTCGCCGAGATTCTGAAAAGCCCGGTGCTGTTCGTGGACATGGGCCTGAACGAGGACGCCCCCCACAGCCCCAACGAGAGCTTTGCCGTGCGGGACTACCACAACGGGATTCTGACCAGCGCCTACCTGATTCAGGAACTGGGGCAGTGAGACAGGGGCGGGACGCAGCATGCCCGTAAATCTCGCCTTTCTCGCTTCCCACGGCGGCAGCGCGGCGCGGCACCTGACCGCCGCCTGCCGTGCCGGAGAGCTGGACGCCGTCCCCGTCGCCTTGATCAGCAACAACAGCCGCTCGCCTGCGCTGGACTGGGCGCGGGCCGAGGGCCTGCAAACGGCGCACCTGAGCAGCGCGGGATACCCAGAACCTGCCGAGCTGGACGCCGCCATCCTTGACGTTCTGCGGGAGGCCGACGCCGACGTGCTGATTCTCAGCGGCTACATGCGAGAGCTGGGGCGGCGTGTGCTGGACGCCTTCGCGGGGCGGGTGCTGAACATTCACCCCAGCCTGCTGCCCCGGCACGGCGGGCGCGGCATGTACGGGGACCGCGTTCACAGGGCGGTGCTGGAGGCGGGCGACAGCGAGTCCGGCGCGACGGTGCATCTGGTCACGGCGGGCATCGACGAGGGGCCGCGCCTGGCCCAGCAGCAGGTGCCCGTGCGCCCCGGCGACACCCTGGAGACCCTGAAAGCCCGCGTGCAGGCCATTGAAGGCGGACTGATGCTGCGGGCAGTGCGGGAATTGATAGAGGAGCTGAAGACGACAGAGGCGAGAACGTAGAGCCAATCGACTCCACCTGAGCAGAGCATCCGCCACTCAAAAACTCCAACGAAACAGCAGCCGAAGGCCGTCGGGCGCGCAGCGCACGGGCCGCATTGGGCGTCACGGAGCAGGGCATCAGACCCGGAGGCCGCCGCCCACTCCCGCCCAGGATGCCCACTCCTCCTGCCCAGTGCAGCGCCGCTCCCCCGTCCCCCCTGGGGATGGGGGCTGGGGGGTGGGGCCGCCCGAATGACACCGCAATCCCAAATCCCTCCGCCATCACTCAGTGAGAAACTCCGCAGGCACCCCGTCCACCAGCCACACCCCGTTCTCTGACCGGTAAAACAGCCACCCCGCCGAGTGCATCCGCTCAGCGCGAACGGTCAGCACCACGGCTGGCCCCCGCCGCGCCCCCACCCTGCGGGCCGTCTCCACGTCCGGCGAGAGGTGAACGTGATGCCGGTTCATGGGCCGCAAGCCCTCGCGGCGAATGGCGAGCAACGCGCCGGGAAACGTGCCGTGGTACAGCACGGCGGGCGGCGTCTGGGGCGTCAGTTCCAGATCCACCGGAACGCTGTGGCCCTGGTTGGCCCGGATGCGCTCCCCGTCCAGCGCGAATCTCTGCTTGTCACAAACGGCCACCACCCGTTCCACCTGTTCGCGCGTCACGTTCAGGTGCGCCAGCAAAGGCACCAGCGGCACCCACCCACCGGGTTGCAGGGTCAGCCCCGCCTCGTGCGGCGCGTGCCTCAGCAGGTAGGACAGGCGGTGCGAAAGTTGTTTCTCGGTCATACGGGCATTGTCGGCGGCGCGGCGGGCGGGCGCATCGGCCCGATGAACAGTGGGGATAGGCCAGTTGGCCCCGTTCCTCTCCACTTCACAGAAAAAGCCCTCCCCACGACTGGAGAGGGCTGGGCGAGGCGTCCCGGGCGTGCGCCTATTTGTCCTCGCTCAGGGCAAAGCCCCGGCTGAACTGCTCCTGCAACAGCGTGAACACGATCAGCGGCGGCAGCATGGTGATGATCGCGCCCGCCATCACCGCGCCCCAGTCGGTCTGCCCGCCCACCTCGATCAGCTTGCGCAGGCCCACCTGCACCACCTGTTTTTCGTCCTGCTGCACGATCACCAGCGGCCAGATGTACTGATCCCAGGCGTACACGAACTGAATCACGGCCAGCGCCCCAATCGTGTTCCAGCTCATCGGAATCAGGATGCGCGTCAGGTAGCGCAGCGGCCCGCAGCCGTCGATGCGCGCGGCGTCGGCCAGACTGGTGGGGATGTTCAGGAAGTGCTGCCGGAACAAAAAAGTCCCGGTGGCACTCGCCAGGAACGGCACGATGATGGCCGCGAAGGTGTTGGCCCACTTCAGATCGCGGCTGACCAGATCGAACAGCGCGATGATCAGCACCTCGGTGGGCAGCATCAGGGAGAGCAGCACCAGCGTGAAGGCCGCGCCCTTCAGGGGAAAGCGGAAGTACACGAAGGCCAGCGCGGCCATCAGGGCCAGAATGGTCTTGCCGGTGGTCACGCAGATCGCCACGATGGTGCTGTTGAGCATGTAGCGCCCCAGCTTGGCGTCCACCCAGATGCTGCTCAGGTTGTCTATGAACGACGTGCCGGGCAGCATGTTGGGGCTGATCACCTGACTGGACGCCTGCGTGGCCTTGATCAGCGCGAAGATCAGCGGCGTGCTGATGATGATCACCGCCAGAATCAGGGCGACGTGGGTGGGCCACACCGCCCCCCGGCGGCCCGGCCCGCGTCCACCCGTTTTGCCCGTGGGCGGCGTAAAAGTATCGGTTTTAACCGCCATAGTGCACCCGCTTTTCCCCCACCTTGAACTGCATGAAGGTGATAAACGCCACCAGCACCAGCATCAGCGCGGCCTGCGCGGCGGCCACCCCGCTCTTGAAATTCACGAAGCCGTCCTGATACAGCTGATACACCAGAAATGTCGTGATGCCCGCGTTGTGGAAGTACGGCCCGCCGCGCGTCAGGATGTCGGTCAGCGCGAAGGAATCGAACAGCGCCGAGATGATGTTGGTGAACACCAGAAAAAACGTGATCGGCGTCAGCAGCGGAAAGGCCACCCTCCAGAATACCTGCGCGGGCGTCGCGCCGTCGATCTCGGCGGCCTCCATCACGTCGCCGGGCAGGTTCTGGATCGAGGCCAGGTAAAAGACGATGTTGTACGCCAGTCCCTTCCAGATGGCCGCCACCACCACCAGCCCGAAGGCCAGGATGGGATCGTCCAGCCAGCGCGGCTTGATGCTGAACAGGCTGCCCAGCAGCTGGTTCACCACCCCGATTTCCGGGTTGAACATGAACAGCCACAGCGTTCCGGCAATCGCCGGACTCAGGGCGTAGGGGTAGATCAGCAGCAGGCGGTAGTACTTGGAACCGCGAATCGGGCGGCTCGCCAGCCACGCCAGCCCCAGTGAGAACAGCAGCCCCAGGCTGACAGTCAGCACCATGAAGATCAGCGTCTGCAGGGCCACCTGCCGGTAGGCCGGACTGAGCAGCAGCTCGGTAACGTTCTGCAGGCCGACAAAACGCTCGGTGCCCAGAATCAGGTTGGCCTTGAATGCGGCCAGCCGCAGCGTCTGCAACGCGGGCAGGTAGATGAAGACGGCCAGGATCAGCAGGCTGGGCAGCAGGAACAGCCAGGGCATGGCGGTGCCCCGGAAGACCGCATTGGCCTCGGTGTTGGCGGTGGTTTGGGCAGGTTTGAGCAAGGGTGGAACCTCCTGGGTTCGTGCGGTGACGCGCAGCAATGGGATTGAAGGTTTAATTTAGTCCCTTTTGAGGTGCGCCGTGTCAGCCTCCGGTTTCCCGCCGCCCCCCTATCCCGAAAAACCGCCCAGCCCCCGGTGCGGGGAGGGCGGCCTGCAGCCCAGGAGGGCTTACTTGAAGTTGGCGTTGTACTCGGCCAGCGCAGCGTCGGCGCGGGCCTTGGTTTCCTTCAGCGCGGCGTCCACGGACGTGCCGCTCAGGACTTTCTGCACGCCTTCTTCGATGATCTTGCGGGTCTGGATGGCCGCGCCGTTCAGGCCGCCGGCGGTGGCGGGGCTGGGCACGGTCTTGGTCAGCTGGTTAAAGGCCACCAGTTGCAGCGGCGTCTGGGTAAACCAGCCCTGTTTGCGCAGCAGATCAATGCTGCTCTGGCGCACCGGGTAGTAGCCGGTCAGCTTGTGCCAGTCGGCCATGTTCTTGGTGTTGGTCATGAACAGCGCGAAGTCCAGCGCGCCCTCGGCCTGCGCCTTGCTGGCGGCTTTGGGAATCCACAGGCTGGCCCCACCGATCACCACGCCGTTGCGCTTGCTGCCCGACGGAATGGGCAGCACGCCGATGCCCATCTGGAAGCCCGCCTTCTTGGCGGCCTCGCCGTTGTTGCCGATGTCGGCCGTGGACGTGATGTGGAAGACCACCTTCTGGTTGGTGAAGATGGCGTCGCTGCCGTCCCAGTCCTCTAGCTTGCCGGTGTAGGTGTAGTACTTGTTGTCCTGGAGGGTCTTGAAGAAGGTGAAGATCTTCTTGGCGGCGGCGCTGTCCAGGTTGGTGGCGGTGGCGCGGCCCTTGCGGCCGTTGTCGTTGTTCAGCAGCGTCGCGCCCTGCTCGGCCATCCACTGCTCGATAAACCAGCCGTTCAGGCTCATGCCGAAGCAGGTCACGCCCAGCTTGGCGGCCTCGATCTTCTTGCACGCGGCCAGCAGGCCGTCGAAGGTGGTGGGCGGCTTGTTGGGGTCCAGTCCCGCCTTCTTCATCAGGTCCTTGTTGAAGTACAGCACCGGCGAGGAGGAGTTGAACGGCAGGCTGTTGACCTTGCCGCCGATGGTGTAGTAGTTGATCACGGGTTTGATGTAATCGCTGAAATCCACGTTCTTAATGCCGCTGACCGGCTGGAACACGCCGCTGTCCAGGGCGAGCTGGCTGCCCACCTCGAAGATCTGCACCAGCGCCGGCGGCTTGCCCTGACGCGCGGCCAGGATGGTGGCCTGCAGGCTGTCGTTGTAGCTGCCCTTGTAGGTGGGCACCACCTTGACGCCGGGGTTGGCCTTGTTGAACTCGTCGGCCAGACCCTTGATCCAGTCGGTGCGCTTGGCGTCCCCAAAAGAGTGCCAGAATTCCACGGTGGTCTGTGCCTGAGCGGTCTGCGCGATGGCGGGTCCCAGCAGGGCCAGCGTCAGCATTATTTTTTTCATGGACTTAGATTAGGCCCTTCTCATCATGGCCTTGTCAAGTTGGAGGGCCGGTGGGCCGTCCTGGGCGGCGGCTCAGCGCGAGACGAGCAGCACGTCCGGCCGGTCACCGATCAG
The DNA here is from genome assembly GCF_006335125.1 of Deinococcus radiopugnans ATCC 19172. NCBI lineage: Bacteria > Thermotogati > Deinococcota > Deinococci > Deinococcales > Deinococcaceae > Deinococcus > Deinococcus radiopugnans. The sequence goes on along the minus strand of NZ_VDMO01000044.1, from coordinate 1,615 downwards.
CGCCGACACGCCCAACGCCTCCAGCCGGAGGACCTCGGCGGGGTTGTTGACCGTCCAGGTGTTGACCCGCCAGCCCCCGGCCCGCGCCCCCGCCATCAGGGCGGCGTCAATCAGGGTGTGGTGCGGGTGCGAGGCGGCGGCCCCCAGCCCGCGCAGCACCAGCGGAACCAGATCCAACGGCCCAAGGCGGTAGCTACGGTGGTACAGGAAGCCGCGTTCGATCTCCGGCGCGTGCTGGCGGGCGGCGGCCAGCAGCAGGGGATTGAAGCTGCTGACGATCACCCGCCCCGCCAGCCCATGCGCCCGGATGGCGTTCAGCGTGCGGGCCACGCGGTCATCGGGCCACGCCCGTTCGTATTTGAGTTCCACGTTCAGGTACGCGCCGGTGTCCGCCGCCCACTCCAGCACCTCGTCCAGCGTGGGCACGTAGTCGGGGAGTTCGGCGGCGTTCATTTCCGGCAGGGCACGCCCGTCTTTGAGGTGCTCGTCGTGGTGAATAACCAGCGTGCCGTCCTTCAGGCGCCGCACGTCCAGTTCCACGCCGTCCAGCCCGGCGTCCAGCGCAGCCTGAAAGCCCGGCATGGTGTTTTCCAGATGCATCTTTGGCGTTCCCCGGTGGCCCAGCAGCAGTGGCGTCATGGCGACAGACTAGCCGCTGGGCCGGGGAGTTGACTCGGCCCCTGGGGCAGCCCTCAAGCTGAGGGCACCTTCGGAGGCGAGTTCCTTGACCACACCATCAGAGATGACCATCAGCGTCTTTGCCCAGGCCAGCCGCCTGAGCCTCAAAGCCCTGCGGCTATACGACGAACTGGGCCTGCTGCCGCCCGCACGGGTGGACGAGAACAGCGGTTACCGCTACTACTCGGCCCGGCAGTTGCCGCAGGCCCGGCTGATCGGGCTGCTCAGGCAACTCGGCCTCTCGCTGAACGAGATCCGTGCCGTGCTAGAGGCCTCGGCAGCCTGTCAGCCCGACATGATCTGGGTGCACTGGACGGCAGCCGAAAGCCAGCATATCCAGCGGCGTGAACTGGCCCGCTACATCCTCCGCAGCCTTAAAGGAGAACCCGGCATGACCCAGCACTTCCATGTTCAGCAGCGTTTCGTTCCCGCCCAGCAGGTCGCCACCGTGTCCCGCCGTCTGCGGGTGGAGGAACTGCCCTGTTTTATCGAGTCGGAACTCAAGTCCTTGCCCCGGCGCGTACAGGCGGGAGGCGCACAGATTGCGGGCGTCCCCTTTGTCGTCTACCACGGCCAGGTCAACGCCGATAACGACGGCCCGGTGGAGGTCTGCGTGCCCTACACCGGCCCCCTGACGCCCACGGGAGGCCTGACCCTGCGTGAGGAACCCGCCCACACCGAGGTCTACGTCACACTGACCAAAGCGCAGTTCACCTTCCCGGGCATTCTGGATGCCTACGATGCCACCAGCGCCCATGCCTCGGCGCACGGCGAGTGTGGTGCCCTCAGCCCGCGTGAGGTCTATCCGCACCTCAGTAGCTGACAACTTCAGTTTCCGGCTGTCCCAGTGCGGGAAAAGGGCATATCAAGACGTGTAGGATCTCGCTGATTCTCTTCGGAACCCACCGCAGCACATGGCGCAGTTCTTCCGAGCCGT